>DAIOHI010000025.1:0-14491 GCA_036744815.1 Paludibacteraceae bacterium | reverse complement strand
AATCATTTGTAGAGGACTTTTCTCTTATCTTTCAATCTATTTGTATTTTATTTTAAAATTAATCTTTATGGTAAACTTTATTAAACACAAGTCTTCAAAACTTTCTAACAGAGGTTTTTTGGGGCTTATTATCTTGACAATTATTATGTCGGCATGCAATTCTCAATCATCAAAAATCATTTATCCCGAAACAGCGAAAGGGGATTCTGTTTGTACTTATTTCGGAGTTGATGTTCCGGAGCCTTACGCATGGCTCGAAAACGATACTTCGGCAGAAACCGGAGCTTGGGTGAAAGCTCAGAACGATATTACATTCGCTTATTTGGATAAAATACCTTTTCGTCAGGCTTTGAAAAAACGTTTGACCGATCTGACTAATTATCCGAAATACGGTTCTCCGTTTAAGAAAAATGATGTTTATTATTTTTTCAAGAACGATGGTTTGCAAAATCAAAGTGTTTTGTATCGTCAGCCGACTTTGGATGCTGAGCCGGAAGAATTGCTCGATCCAAATAAGCTCTCCGACGACGGAACGGTAGCCTTGACAAACATTTCTTTTTCGAAGGACGGAAAATATCTCGCTTATTCCATTGCTCGGAGCGGTTCGGATTGGAACGAGATTTATGTTATGGACGTGGCGACGCGTAGCCTGTTGGATGATCAAGTGAAATGGGTTAAGTTTTCGGATATTTCATGGGAAGGCGATGGGTTTTATTACAGCGCTTACGATGCACCTGTTGCCGGAAAGGAACTTTCGAACAAAAACGAATATCATAAGATATTTTTCCATCGCGTGGGGCAGGCTCAAACATCGGATAAATTGATTTTTGAGAATAAAAACCATCCCTTGCGCAATTGCGGTGCTAAAATTACGGAAGACGAAAAGTTTATTTTTATATTCGAAACAGAATCGACATCCGGAAATAGCTTGCATCTGAAAGATTTATCGAAAAGCAATGCTCCTTTGACGCAATTGGTTGCCGATTTTGAAAACGACTATTCTCCAATCGGACATTTCAATGAAAAATTATATGTAGTTACCAATTGGGGAGCGCCAAGGCAACGTTTGATGGCGATTGATCCGGCAAAGCCAGCCCGCGAAAACTGGACGGAAGTCATTCCCGAAACCGAAAATGTATTGGAAAATGTAGAGATTATAGGTGGACGTTTCGTTGCTATATATATGAAGGACGCGACAGATCACGCTTATGTTTTCGATGCATCGGGAAAGCAATTGTATGAAATCAATTTGCCGACTTTGGGAACTGTAAACGGATTGAGTGGCGATGAAAAGGATAACGAAGCGTTTTATGTCTTCACTTCCTATACTTTCCCGCCCACTATTTATCGTTTTGATGTTGCCGAGAATAAATCGGAAGTATTCCACAAAACGGAGGTTGCTTTCAATCCCGAGGATTATGTGAGCGAACAAGTTTTCTTTACAAGCAAGGACGGTACGAAAGTTCCGATGTCGCTTACTTACAAAAAAGGCTTGGCGCGCAATGCTCAAAATCCGACCATGCTTTATGGATACGGAGGTTTTAACATCAGCCTTACTCCGAGTTTTAATGTGGGCAGGATTCCCTTCATAGAAAATGGCGGTATTTATGCCATTGTCAACCTTCGTGGAGGTGGCGAATACGGTGAAGAATGGCACAAAGCCGGCACAAAACTTCAGAAGCAAAATGTATTCGACGATTTTATCGCGGCAGGGGAATATTTGATTGCCGAGAACTTTACTTCGCCCGAAAAATTGGCGATTAACGGTGGTTCGAACGGTGGTTTACTTGTCGGAGCTTGCATGACGCAGCGTCCCGATTTGTTTGCCGTAGCTATACCCGAAGTAGGAGTGCTGGATATGCTCCGCTATCAAAAATTCACTATTGGCTGGGCTTGGGCAACCGACTACGGCACCAGCGACGAAAGCGAAGAGATGTTCCAATATCTGATGGGATATTCGCCTTTACATAATTTGAAGAAAGGAGTGAAATATCCGGCAACGCTTGTAACGACTGCCGATCACGACGACCGAGTTGTTCCGGCACATTCCTTTAAGTTTGCCGCCGCTTTGCAGGCAGCCAACGATGGAACGAATCCGACATTAATCCGTATCGACCCGAAAGCCGGACATGGAGCCGGACGTCCGATCGGGAAAGTTATCGACGCGCAAACAGATGTTTGGTCCTTCGTGATGTATAATTTGGGAATGAAACCAAAATTCTGATAAGCGTAGATAATTAGAAAAGAATAACCTAAAAGGAAGACGCGAATGACAAAGATTGAAGGGATTGAAGCTGATTGTATTTTTCTTTGATCTCTGAATCCGCTTAATCTTTGTCATCCGTGTCCTTTCGCTAGTTGTGGACTAAGGATATAAATAGACACAAAAACTGCGGAAAACCCTTCTTCACTTAATACGCAGCCCGCTTCTATATAGAAGCGGGCTGCGTATTTTCTTTCAGGGCGGATTGCAAATCAGTGTTGATCGGAAGATTTTGTCGCTTTTTACAAAAGTCCTTTTCGCATCATCAGAAATTTTAATTGTTGCTCAAGCATAGCTACGCAGGACATTTCAATCCCAGCTTTTCGCGCTTCTTCTAATGGGCGAGAATATATTGATTCTATTTCTAAAGGACGATGATGGTCGTAATCTAACTTCATGCTTGTGGGATAAGCACTCATGTTTTTTGAAAAACAGATGGCTTCTTCTACGACGTCTTCTGTGATAGCTTCTTTTATACCAATGGCTTTGGATGCGGCAATTACTTCTTCCATCATTTTTAGCACCAACTCCTGTGTCGAAGGACAAGCTGTTAGGTCATCTACTTTACCATCCAATACAACCGTCATTCCATTGTAAGGGATATTCCATACTAATTTTCTCCATCGAGCCGAATTCAAATCTACAAGTTGGGATTTTATTCCGGCTTTTTGCAAATCGTTGACAATTTTTTCTAATATATTCAAATTAGAGCAAGAATATGAACCAATACTCAATTCTCCGTAATTTTGATGTATGATATGTCCCGGTGCTATTTTTGAAGAACCGATGTAGGCAAGTCCACCGGCAATATTCAAAGAAGGAAAATCATTAGCCAAATCAGCTTCTGCACCTAAGCCATTTTGAACTAAAATAACAACAGTGTCCTTGTGTAATAATGGAGGGAGTATTGTCTTTAGTTTCTGATTGTTTGTTGTTTTCAAACATACTAATACGACATCACATTGAGGCATGTCGCTTGATTCTTTGTAAGCATTTAGTTGCGACAAAATAAAATCACCATCAACCGAATCAATACGTAAACCATTATCTTTTACATGTTGATAATCACCTCTAAAGAGAAAATGTACATCATTTCCATGATAAGCCAGTTTTCCTCCATAAAATCCACCAAGAGCACCAACGCCTACAATCCCATACCTTAATTCCATACAACCTATAACCTTAATTTCACAGCGAAATTAGATTAATTTTTAGGGTTTTCTTGCTGTTTTTCTTTTCAATATTTCTTAAATATTAAAGATGAAAATGTGATTTTATAATTTGCAATAAATTTTACAATAATAGAATGGTTTTTTTACAAAAATCCTTTTTGTGATTTTAATTTCTAATGTGTCATTTCTAAAAACGAATATAATTTTTGTATTAAAATAATTGGATTATTAATGTTGTTACTTGATTTTATATATTATTCGTTAAATGCATTTTCTTATCAGTCGTTAAGGATTTAGTCTTTATGCTGTTTCTTCGCGTATTTAGCGTCTTTGCGAGAGCTTTTTTATGTGCAGGATCTGAGTTTATACCACAAACATGGTATAAAAATGCCATATCTATGCTATTGTAGCATTCTGTAAAGGGCTGTAATTTTGCCATACAAAACTTATAAAACTTATTGTTATGGCACGAATTGCAAAAAAACTTACAGATTTGATTGGAAATACTCCTCTTTTAGAGTTGACCAATTATTCGAAAAACAACAAATTGGATGCTCATGTGATTGCGAAATTGGAATATTTCAATCCGGCATCCAGCGTGAAAGATCGTATCGCTAACGCGATGATTGAAGATGCGGAAAAAAGCGGTGTTCTCAAACCCGATAGCGAACTAATTGAGCCAACGAGCGGAAATACCGGTATCGGATTAGCTTTTGTAGCGGCGGCTAAAGGTTATAAACTAACCCTGACCATGCCCGAAACCATGAGTGTAGAGCGTCGCAATTTACTGAAAGCTTTGGGCGCGAATATTGTGCTCACACCTGGTCCCGAAGGAATGAAAGGTGCTATCGCGAAAGCGGAAGAATTGCAAAAAGAAAATCCAAAGGCGGTTATTCTTCAGCAATTTGCCAATCCATCCAATCCGGATATTCACAAGAAAACTACAGCCGAAGAAATCTGGAAAGATACCGACGGCAAAGTAGATATTTTCGTTTCAGGTGTTGGTACCGGCGGAACCGTAAGCGGGGTAGGAGAGGTGTTGAAGAAATACAATCCGAAAGTGAAGATTGTGGCGGTTGAACCGGCTGATTCTCCCGTATTGTCGGGCGGAAATCCCGGTCCACATAAGATACAAGGTATCGGAGCCGGTTTTGTCCCTAAAACCTACAATCCTGCAGTTATTGACGAAATTCTTAAAGTAAGTAACGACGACGCTATCCGTACCAGCCGCGAATTGGCTCGTGCAGAAGGATTACTTGTAGGGATATCATCGGGTGCGGCTACTTATGCAGCTGTTCAACTGGCAAAACTTCCCGAAAATAAAGGAAAAAACATTGTGGTAATTCTACCCGATACAGGCGAACGTTACTTGTCGACATTGCTCTACGCATTCGAAGAATATCCATTGTAAACTTGCGTAACTTCAGATAATAATTCAAGAGATTTCAAGATTTCTTATTTCAAAATTTTGGAATAATGAAACTTGAAATCTTGAAATAACTAAAAAATTATGGCAGCAAATAGTTTAAAATTCGAGACATTACAAGTACATGCCGGACAGGAAGTTGATAAAACGACACATGCCCGCGCAGTACCTATTTATCAGACTTCATCTTACGTTTTTGAAGATGCAAAAGACGGTGCCGATTTGTTCGGCTTGCGTAAATTCGGTAATATCTATACGCGTTTAATGAATCCGACGACCGATGTTTTCGAAAAACGAATTGCTGCCCTTGAGGGTGGAGCTTCAGCTTTGGCAACTTCTTCTGGGCAATCGGCGCAATTCATCGCGTTGAATAACATCCTTGAAGTTGGCGATAATTTTGTGTCCACTTCCTTCCTTTATGGAGGTACGTACAATCAGTTTAAATCGCAGTTTAAGCGTTTGGGCATTGAGGTGCGTTTTACTCCGAATGAAGATCCGAAGGAATTCGAGAAACTTATCGATGCTAATACAAAGGCGATTTATCTTGAAACGATAGGGAATCCCGAGTTGAATGTTCCCGATTTCGAAGCTATTGCAGCCGTTGCAAAGAAGCACGATATTCCCTTGATTGTTGATAATACTTTTGGAGCCGGCGGTTATCTTTTTCGTCCTTTGGAACATGGAGCGAGCGTTGTGGTCGAAAGTGCTACGAAATGGATTGGCGGTCATGGTACAACTTTGGGTGGCGTAATTATCGACAGTGGTAAATTTAATTGGGGAAATGGTAAATTCCCTGCTTTCACAAAGCCATCGGATAGTTATCATGGATTGGTTTTTTGGGATGTGTTCGGCACGAACGGACCTTTCGGTAATATCGCTTTCACCATACGCGCCCGTGTCGAAGGACTTCGCGATTGGGGAAATACGCTAAGCCCTTTTAATTCGTTTCTGTTGTTGCAAGGCTTGGAAACGCTGTCTCTCCGTGTCGAACGTCATGTTGAGAATGCTCAAGCATTAGCCGAATGGTTGCAAAAGCATAAAGCGGTTGAGTTTGTCAATTATCCCGGACTAAAAAGTAGTAAATATCATTCCTTGGCTAAAAAGTATTTCAAAAAAGGATTTGGCGGAGTTTTGGTGTTTAAGCTCAAAGGCGATCCGGATAAGGCGGATCAATTTATAGATCATTTGAAGCTTATCAGTCATTTAGCCAACGTAGGCGATGCTAAAACATTGATTATTCATCCGGCAGCTACTACTCACGAACAGCTTTCGCCCGAAGAACAACGTTCGGCGGGTGTCGTACCCGGTTATCTCCGAATTTCTGTTGGAATAGAAAATATAGAGGATATAAAAAATGATATTGAAGAAGCTATAAAAGCAGTAAGTTAAGTAAGTTTTGAATTTTGTTAGCGTGTGTTTTTTATGAAAAAGGAGCCAAATTGAAATGTCAATTTGACTCCTTTGTTTATTATTTCGATCTAATATCCTAATATCTTCAGCATCGATTTATAGCTTTGTTCTTTGGCAAATAGTTTGGTGAAGTATTCTCCACTTTCGTCTTTGTCTATTATAACCAACTTTGGCGCGGGAATTAAGCAGTGTTGAATTCCACCAAAGCCACTTAGCGATTCCTGATAAGCTCCTGTGTGGAAAAAACCGATGTATTGTTCGCGATCGTATTGCATTTTTGGTAAAAATATTGCATTCGAATGTACTTCTGCATTGTAAAAATCTTCGCTGTCGCAGGTCAGTCCTCCTAAGTTGACTCGTTCGTATTCCGAATCCCAATTATTGATAGCTAGAAATACATAACGTTGATTGATTGCCCAAGTGTCTGGAAGCGTTGTCATAAAAGAACTATCGATCATATTCCAAAGCTCGCGATCGTTTTGCTTTTTTTGGTTTACGATAGAATAAAGCATCGCACCGCTTTCGCCGACAGTGAAAGAACCAAATTCGGTAAAAATATCCGGCTCGGGAACATTGTTTTTAGAACAGATGTTTTTGACTTGAGCCACAATTTCTTCTGCCATATACTCGTAATCATAGACCATGTCTAAGTGTGTTTGAATCGGGAAGCCTCCACCTATATTTAGACTATTTAAAGTAGGGCAAACTTTATGAAGTTCGCAATATAGGTTGATTGCTTTGTTCAGTTCGTTCCAATAGTAAGCCGTGTCCTTTACTCCTGTGTTGATGAAGAAGTGAAGCATTTTGAGCTCGACTTGCGGATTGTTTGCAATATGTGTCTTATAATAAGGTATGATGTCTTTGTATCGAATGCCAAGTCGCGATGTGTAAAAATCGAACTTGGGCTCTTCCTCCGATGCAATCCGAATGCCTACTTTGAGCTTCTTGTCGAAATCCTTTAAAAGTAAATCCAATTCAAACTTGTTGTCCAAAATAGGTAAAACGTTTGTGAATCCTGTATTGATCAGGTTTTGTATGTTTTCTATGTATTGAGGACGTTTGAATCCGTTGCATATAACAAATGTGTCTGTTCCGAGTAATCCCTGCTCGTGTAAGGTCTCGATAATGTTGATGTCGAAAGCCGATGATGTTTCTATGTGAACACCGTGCTTCAAAACCTCTTCTAATATAAAGGAGAAATGAGAGCTTTTTGTGCAGTAACAGTAATGGTAGTCACCATTATAGTCAACTTTCGCCATGGCAACATTAAACATGCGTTTTGCCTTTTGTATGTTTTCGCCTATTTTAGGTAAATAAGCAATGCGCAATGGGGTACCATATTGTTTAATGATGTCCATTAATGGAATATCGAACCACGACAAATCGTTTTCGACAACCGAAAACTCTTCGTTTGGAAATTCAAAGGTTTGCTCTATTAAATCAACATATTTATTTTTCATTTCAATTTAATAATAAAAGTAAGTTAGTTGAATTGAATTTTTTTGAACAATCTAATTAAGTTGAATTATGATTTTTCTTTAGAAAAAGACTGCAAATATAAGAAAATATATTCTTGTCAAGCTTTTTATGTTGATATAATAATGTTAAATCATATCGTTTGCTTTTATCGAAAGATTAAGTTTATGAGAATTGTTTCAGAATAATCAGAATAAAATGCATTATTAATCTTAATTGTAGCTTTATTCGATAATGCTACGATTTGTTTAAGTTGATCAAAAGAAATGAGCTTCTCTTGTTTGATATAAAAAAGGAAGGACATTTAATTCGATAAATGTCCTTCCTGAAAAAAATGTTATTTAGACTCGGTTTTTATATCATTTTACTTTTGCTTCTTTGCTCTTCCACAATGGCATCGAGAACCGCTATTGCTGTCATATTTACGATGTCTTGAACAGAACTTTCAACGTCCAAAATGTGAATTGGTTTGTTCAATCCCAATTGGATTGGACCTATACTGCTCGAAACTCCCATTTCAGTCAACATTTTGTAAGTGATATTCGCAGAGTTTACATTAGGAAATATCAAAGTGTTTACCTTTTGTCCGGTTAATGTTGTAAATGGATATTTCTTTTCACGTAATTTTTTGTTCAGAGCGAAGTTTACTTGCATTTCTCCGTCAACAATTATTTCGGGATGTTGCTCGTGTAGTATTTTTACTACATCATGGGTGGATGCTGCACTTGGAGTGTCTTCCGACCCGAAATTAGAATAGGACAATACTGCGATTACCGGATCATGTGCAAAGAATTTCACCGCATCGTTTGTCAGTTTTGTTATTTCAACCAAATCTTCTGTTGTTGGATTACGTGTGAACAGCGTGTCAGCAAGAAACAAAGTGCCTTTTTTTGTATTTACAATTTGCATCGCAGCGATAGTATTTCCTTTGCGGATGCCGATAATGTCTTTTGCAGCTTTTACGGTTTCCGAATACTTACTGTAAACACCGGTAATCAGTGCATCAGCTTGTCCGGTTTCTACCATCATCATACCGAAATAATTGCGTTCGAACATTTTTTCAAATGCTTCGTCGTAGCTGATGCCTTCGCGACTCTTTTTTGTCGAAAGATATTTTGCAAATTCAACGCGACGTTTTTCTTCCCGATCGTGACGGAGATTGATGATTTCAATTCCAGTCAGGTCGATGTCGTTATCGGCTGCTATTTTAGCAATCTTTTCTTCGTTACCGAGTAAAATAGGATAACATATTTTTTCCGACAGAGCCATTTCTGCAGCTTTCAGCATGTTTACGTGGTTCGATTCGGTAAATACAACACGTTTTGGATTTTGACGAGCAGCGTCGAAGAAGCGTCGTAGCATTTTGTTGTCAATTCCCATCAACTTGCGGAGTTGTGTATCGTAAGCATCCCAATCGGTTATTTCGCGACGTGCTACGCCCGATTCCATTGCGGCTTTTGCCACTGCGGGAGAAACTGTTGTCAATAAACGTGGATCAAGCGGTTTGGGAATAATGTAATCGCGTCCGAAGCGAAGTTGTTTTAAGTCATAAGCTGTATTAACTACATCGGGTACAGCTTTTTTTGTCAGATCGGCAATGGCACGAACAGCAGCCACTTTCATATCCTCGTTGATGCAAGTAGCTCTGGAATCTAAGGCGCCACGGAAAATATAAGGAAAGCCTAATACATTATTAATCTGATTTGGATAATCGGAACGTCCGGTAGCAAAAATAATATCCTGACGAGCTTCCATAGCGTCTTCGTATGAAATTTCAGGATTTGGATTTGCCAAAGCAAAAACAATCGGATTTGCATTCATTGAGCGTACCATTTCTTTCGAAAGTACGTTTGCAACGGATAATCCAACAAATACATCAGAATCTTTTACCGCTTCTTCTAGCGTTGTAATATCGCGATCGGTGGCAAAAGGCAGCTTACGGCTATTTAGGTCGGTTCGTTTTTTGTTGATAACGCCTTTCGAATCGAGCATGACGATGTTTTTCAACTGAGCGCCCAAAGCCATGTAGAGCAGCGTACACGAATTGGCGGCTGCGCCGGCTCCATTTATCACTATTTTAATGTCTCCTATTTTTTTATTAATCAATTCGAGCGCGTTGATTAATCCGGCAGCAGAAATAATCGCTGTTCCGTGCTGATCGTCGTGCATGATTGGAATATCAAGTTCTTGTTTAAGGCGTTCTTCAATTTCAAAACATTCCGGTGCTTTAATATCTTCCAAATTGATACCTCCGAAAGTAGGAGAGATGGCTTTTACTACTTGAATAAATTTTTCAGGATCTTTTTCATCAATTTCAATATCGAACACGTCAATTCCTGCAAAAATTTTAAAAAGAAGCCCTTTTCCCTCCATCACCGGTTTTCCTGCCATAGCGCCTATATCGCCCAAGCCGAGTACGGCAGTTCCGTTGGAAATGACAGCAACTAAATTTCCTTTTGATGTGTATTCGTAGGCTGTATCCGCGTCTTTTTGTATTTCTAAACAAGGTTCGGCAACTCCGGGAGAGTAAGCCAAAGACAAATCGCGTTGAGAACTGTAGGGTTTACTCGGAATAACTTCTATCTTGCCGGGTTTCCCTTGTGAGTGGTAGAGGAGAGCTTCCTCTCTGGTGTACTTAGCCATAATTACTTAATGATGTGTTGTGAAAATTGATATTAAATTGATTTGTCTTGTTTTTTTGAAAAATTGTACAAATATACTAAAAAATGCTGTCAATCCGTAGTGTGAATTGCTAATCTTTGTTACAGATTAAAAGATTTTGCTAATTGAACAAAGCACTGAAAAACAATCTCGATTTAAAGGATTTAAAGCTTTTCGCTCTTGATGTGTTCTTTCCTTTTTCCGGCAAAAATATCGTAGCGGTTGTAACGGCAATCAAGAGCTCCGTTCAAAAGTTTGACTTTTTTGCTTGGCTTGAGTCCTATCTGGTTCAAGCATTCTTCGTGCGAGCTAATTATCCATGCGCTGCAACCGGTAAATTTATGTTTGAGTAAAGAACCGAGTGAGGCATATAGTTCGAAAATATCATTCGATGTGATTCGTTCGCCGTAAGGTGGATTGGTAACGATCAGACAATCGGAACTTGCAGGCTCAAGCTCTTGTATGGAAACGGCTTTTAAATCAATATGCTTGCTGAGTCCGGCACTTTTTATATTCTGCTCGGCAATTCTTATAGCGCGTTCTGAAATATCCGAACCATAAATTTTAAAATTAAAGTTTCCTTCCTGCGAATCGTCGTTGTAAAGTACATCAAAAAGATCGCGATCGAAATCTTTCCATTTTTCGAAGGCAAATTCACTTCTGAAAATTCCCGGTGGAATGCTTAAAGCAATAAGAGCAGCCTCAATCAACAGTGTTCCGGAACCGCACATAGGGTCGATAAAGTCCGATTTACCATCCCATCCAGCCATCAACAACATTCCTGCCGCAAGAGCTTCGTTGAGTGGCGCTTCGGTCTGAGCAACACGGTAACCTCGTTTATGCAACGATTCGCCCGAACTATCGAGCGAAAGCGTACAGCGATGTTGCGATACGTGAATGTTGAGGATTAAATCGGGATATTCCAAATTGATTGAAGGACGTTTGCCAAATTTTTCGCTAAACCAATCGACAATCGCGTCTTTTACACGATATGCCACAAATTTGGAATGCTTGAAATTGTCGGAATATACCGTAGAATCGACCATAAAAGTCTGATCGATGGATAGATATTTGCTCCAATCAATTTTTTTTACCTGCTTATAAATGTCATCAGGCGTTGTTGCTTCGAAGTTTGCTATGGGCATTAATATCCGTGAAGCTGTACGGCAATGCAAATTTGCTTTATATAAAACTGTTTTATCGCCCGTAAAGCTAACTGCGCGACGTTCTATCTGCACATTGTTTGCTCCCAACTGAACAAGTTCGGTTGCTAATATCTCTTCTAAACCTAAAAAGGTTTTAGCTATCATCTTAAATTCCATAACTGATAAAAATATGCAGAGGTTTTTCTTGACTTGATTGGTCTTTTCGGTAAGATTCCAAGTTCAGCAAAGTTACAATATTTTTTTCTATTGCTCCTTAAAAAGCGTATTTTTGCCAACTGATTTTATATCGAGTAGGAAAAGAGATTGAAACGAAAATTATATAAAACTTCTTATGGAAACAACTTTTACACAAAACATGCGGGTTGAGGAAAAACACACTGCTTCAAGCTTGGGTTCGGGAAGTCTGTTAGTGTTTGCTACGCCGGCTCTTGTTGCTTTTATGGAAAATACGGCGATGAAAATGATTCAACTTCCTGAAGGAAAGACCAGTGTTGGGACTTCGATTGATGTGAAGCATTTGAAAGCTTCGCCTGTGGGTGCGGAAGTGAGCTGCACTGCTCGTTTAACTAAGCAGGAAGAGCGAAAATACACATTCGAAATTGAAGTGTTGAATGAAGCCGGCGAAATACTCGGAACTGCAATTCATGAGCGATTTGCAGTTGATTCGGAACGATTTATGAGTAAATTGCGTTGAGCTTGCTGTCTAATACTTCAGATTTATAAAAAATAATTGATTAAACCTTTCAAATCTTTCGCAGTCAAAAGAAACAAGCAATAAAGAATTAGCGGGCATATTCGCAATTGAAACAAAAACAGAATGATTTATATGCGAACATCTGTTGTGAAAAATAATTTAGTATGAAAAAGAATGTAATGCTAACATTGGTGCTTGTTTTATTGGGAACGATAACTCTTTCAGCACAACGTCCTCAACGTCCCGAGGGCGGAGCTCCTCGCATGACTGCCGAAAATCGTGCTGAACGAATGGCAAAAGAATTAGATTTGACTGACAAGCAAAAAGCTGAAATTCAAGCTTTGTTCGAAAAACAAGACGCCAAAAGAGAAGAACAAAGAGCCGAAGCTAAAAAAGAGAAAACTTCGAAAAGAGAAGCCTTTGAAGCTGAACGCAAAGCTCAGGATGCCGAATTAGAAAAAATTATCGGGAAAGAAAAATTTGAATTATTGAAACAAAAACGCGCCGAACAGCGAAAGAAATCAGAAAGAAAAGGAAGACCTGAGAGAGAATAATAAAAACTCTAAAAAGGGATAAAAAAGTTGTTTGTTTAAATAAAAGAGAAACTTTGCATAATGCCGAGTTTCTCTTTTTGTTAAAAATGATATTTTCAGATAATTCTCTGACAACTTGTATCCAATAAAGAAGTTTTTAACAAAAAAGATACAGACTAAATTAGGTTTTAAATCAAAAAGAGGCTTATCTTTACGCACTAAAACTAAATAAACCTTATTGATTGTAATTAACTGACGAAAAAAAAGTAAAAACCAGAATGAATTTTTTAGACGCGCATCAACAACTGATTCGTCATTCGATTAAGCCTTCGGTACAACGAACAATAATCATGGAGTATTTGCTAAAAAACAGAATACATCCTACTGTTGACGATATTTATTCAGCTCTCCACCCTTCTATGCCCACTCTTTCGAAGACAACAGTTTACAATACATTGAATCTTTTTGCTGAGCAAGGTGTTGTGAGAGTTTTGTTTTTAGATGGAAAAAATGCACGCTACGATATCGGTATGGAGGATCATGCTCACTTTATTTGCAAACAATGCAACTCTGTGCATGACATATTCGGATTGAAGCCTGTTGTTTTCGAATTGCCAAAACATAGTGATTTTGAAATAGAAGCCGGTGAAATGATTTATACCGGTTTATGCAAAAAATGTAAGGTGGCACGCAACTAAGCTTTTGTGTCCGATGTAGGCAGATGTTAATTGATTGAAGCGGCTGCTTTTTCAACAAAAATCAACATGTGTTTTATTTTAATAGCTGCCATTATTTTCGGTGGAATATATTGTACCTTTGTTGCTTTTTTTATCAAAGGCTGGTATCGAACACCTTATTTTCGACCTTCAAAAACTGAAAAAAACTTTTCAGGAAGCATTTCTGTCGTCATAGCTTGCCGTGATGAAGAAGAATATCTGCCACAACTCCTCAACGGCTTAAAACAACAAAGTAAGCAACAATTCGAAATAATTCTTATCAACGATCATTCCACCGACCGTAGCGTGGAATTAATGTTGAAAGCGAAAGAAGACTTTCCGGATTTAAAAATAATCAACGCGCTTGGATATGGAAAAAAGAATGCGCTTCGGGAAGGAATTTATGCCGCCTCCGGAGATTTTATTATTTGTACTGATGCGGATTGTTTGCCCGAAAAGGAATGGATAGAAACGATATCTGCATTTCAGGCTCAACAGGATTGTGATTTGATTATTTGTCCGGTAAAAATGCTTAATGGCAAAGGAGTTTTCTCTCAATTGGAAATTCTTGATTTTACTTCATTGATAGCTTCGGGAGCCGGAGCTGCAGGAATGGGAAAGCCTATTTTATGTAATGGAGCTAATTTGGCTTTTAAAAAAGATATCTGGCTGAAAAACAGCGAGAATTTGCATGACGAATTGTTGTCGGGCGATGATATGTTTTTGCTCGAAAGTGTAGTGAGGCAAAATGGTAAAGTTCGTTTTCTGAAGTCAAAGCAAGCTTTTGTCTCTACTTTTTCTGTCGGAAGTATTTCACGCTTTTTTAATCAGCGTCAACGTTGGGCGTCAAAATCGCCTTCTTATACCAATAAAACTTTAATTGCTGTGGCTTGCAGCGTTTTCGGAATTTCGCTCCTACAAGTGTTCTTGTTTTTTTATTCGATCTTTGTTCCTTTTTATTGGTTATTATTCGC
>DAIOHI010000024.1:0-14548 GCA_036744815.1 Paludibacteraceae bacterium | reverse complement strand
CTTCTCCATAATAAATCAAAGCACTATCAAGAACATTTGTTTTTTCGAAACATCTTGCTATTTGTTTTGTTGTTTCGGATAAAGGCGATTGTCTATTTGCATTTTGATAAGCTGTTAGCGATAACGGATATTCATTTTTCCGAAATAAAATATCCGCTTCTTGTATTTTGAAATAAAGATTGGTAGAATCCAGCAAAGTAAGCTTTGTGTAAAGATCCAGACTTTTGTCGTTTTGTCCCACAGCTTGGTAACAGTCGGCTAATTGTGCTTTTATGCTGATTTCATCGGGATATTCAAGGCATAATGCAGAGAAAATTTCAATCGCTTTGTTGTAATTTTTCAATGCTTTATAGCAAAGCGCTTTTTGAATTTCGAACTCTTTACTTCTATCCCGACTATCAATGTATTCAATCGCACGTTGATATTGGAAATCATTCAAATACAAGGATAATGTGTCGGATGTTGTCTCGG
Source organism: Paludibacteraceae bacterium (assembly GCA_036744815.1). Taxonomy (GTDB): domain Bacteria; phylum Bacteroidota; class Bacteroidia; order Bacteroidales; family Paludibacteraceae; genus H1. The sequence continues at coordinate 14,077 of DAIOHI010000024.1, read as the reverse complement.
CTTGTAGCGAAGTAAAATATCCACAGAATGATATTATGCAAATAATATAATGTAAATATATTGGTGTTTTTTGTGGCATAATTAGAAAGTTAAAAAGAGCAAGAACGATCCACACATCGTTCTTGCTCAGTCTTAAATTAATGACGAGAAATAAAATTTTACTTCTTTTTCTTTTTAATTAAGATGACTCCATTTGCCCCTTTTGTTCCATAAATGGCAGTTGCCGATGCATCTTTTAATACGGATATGGATTCAATATCATCTGCCTTGATCGAATTTAAATCGAAATTATCTTTTTGTATAATATCATCTATTACGATTAATGGCTTGCTTTCTTGAATGGGAATTCTATCCCTTATAATATTAGTCGCTTTTTCAGAGTCAGGTACGTAACCCACAACAACAACCTGATCCAAGCTTTTTTCCTGTGTTTTCTTATTCGCTGCAAGCTTAAACATAATAGGGAGAGTGAAATACACATTTACGTTTTTGCCGTCTTGTTTTCCGGGAATCCAGTCGGGCATTCCATTCACAACTCGTAAAGCTTCAGCATCCAAGCCATCGTTCACTTTTCGCAATACCGTAGCGTCTTTTACTTTCCCCTCTTTATCCACAATAAAACGAACAATAACATTTCCTTCGATTTTCTTTGAGGCTTCTTCGAGCGGATATTTGATGTTTTCACGAAGATAGCTCATCAGAGCTTGTTCTCCACCCGGAAATTTAGGCATTTCTTCAACTTGCGTATAGCTTTGTTTTGTAGCTGCTTTGTCGTTTTTTATTTGTGGTGGCTGAAACTTTACAGTTGATTTATCTTCCTTTTTATGACCTAACTTGTATGAAATGGGTAATGTGTAATATACATTTACATTTTCCCCTTTTTGTTTACCGGGTATCCAGTCGGGCATAGCTTCCACAACCCGAAGAGCTTCTGCGTCGCAAGAAGGATCTATTCCGCGCAAAACTTCCGCATTCGATACTTTTCCTTCTTTTGTTACTATAAAGCGGATAAGAACCTTTCCCTCTATTCCTTTATCAATAGCATCAGCTGGATACTTAAGATTATTACCAATATAGTTCATTAATGCATCTATTCCGCCTTTAAATTCGGGTATAGTTTCTACTGTCGTAAAGGCTTTTTCGTTGTCTTCCGCTTTTTTCGAAAAGCTGAAAGCTTCCGATTGTATCGTGTTCAACGCTTCTTTTGCCGAAGCCATTAAGTTTTGAGCATTGCTTCCTAATATCAAAGCAATGGTTAGCGGGAGAACTAAGCTGTATTTTAGAAGTCCGGCTTTCGAAGTTTTTTCTTTGTTCATCATAGTAATTCTATTTTTTAAGGGTGATATATTGAAATTGTTTACAAATTTTACGGTCAAAGAATCGGCTGACAAACGTAATAAGTGATATTGATATTCTTTCGAATCATATCCTTCTTTTATTACTTCATGATCCGCTAAAAATTCAAGATTCTGGCGTATTTCACTGCGAAGCAACCAAGCAGCTGGATTGATCCAGCAAGTGATAGCGAGCAATTCTGATATAATCATATCGATGCTGTGATGTTGGCGAAGATGTGCTTTTTCGTGGCACAATATCTCTTTTTGCTCGTTTTCATCGTGCAGATCAGGATTCATAAAAATAAATCTGAAAAATGAGAAAGGAGTGATTTCCTCTTTCAGAACAATTATTTCAGATGAATTGAGCACTTGTTTCCGTCCTTTCGATTTCCAAGCAAAAATGGAAAATAGTTGAAAGAGCATTCGTAATAAAAGAATAGAGCAGATAACTGAGTAAATCGTCCATATTATATGTTGAACATCCAGTCCTGATGAACTTGGCGTCGTTGTTTCGAACGCTTGCAGCTGTACATATTCGGCAATAAATATTTGTACCGGCTCTTGGCTGCTTAGCCAGTTGTTAATAGGAATAAAGGGAAATCCGAAAGAAATAACAATTGCTGATAAAAGGTAAATTCGACGAGCCTTCCAATGTGTATCTTTGTTGAAAAACAATCGATAAACCAGATAAAATAAAAGTAATGCAATGTTTACTTTCAGAAAATATATGCTGAATTCATTCATGATTTTTTCTCAATTAGTCGGATGATTTCTTGTAATTCTTCGGCGGATATTTTTTGTTTTTCGGCAAAGAAGCTAACCATTTCTTTGTAGGAGTTTTCGAAGTAGTCAGTCACAATTCGAGATAAGAACTTCGATTTATATTCATTTTCTTCTATTTTCGGACTATATTCATAACTGTTTCCATAAAGTTTGCTTTGTACATAACCTTTTCGTTCCAGATTTTTTACAACGGAAGCAACCGTAGTATAAGGAGGTAAAGGTTCCTGCATGCGATTCATGAAATCTTTGATAAATCCTTTTCCCTGCTGCCATATAATGAGCATTATTTCTTCTTCTTGATGAGTCAACTTTTCCATATTAAATAAATACAAACATGAGTATTACGAATTATTCGCAAATCTACGAAAATTTCGTAACAAACAAAGTGCAAGAAATTTATTTAACTAATTTTAAATAAAAAAGAGTTCAAGGAAGTTACTTTCTAACGCAAAATAAAGATAGGAGAGGAGGAGCAATGTTTTATTTAGACGAATCATTCGTTGCTTTGGCTCGCATACCTTGCGGTTTTTCTTTGTCAGATTTTCCTTTTGGCGAGTTGCTGCCTCCTGCTGATTTAGATACAGCACCGGGTTTGATGCGTTCCGCTTTTTCGTATCTGGTAAATACGTCTTTTTCGTTTTTTGGACGTTGTTCTTCGAGCCAAAAGAAATTACGCAGATATAAATCGCTGCCCGAAACTTGCGACAAAGGATACATATTGCCGTTGGAAACGGTGGTAAGTAGAATTTTATCCACTTTTTTGTTCTTTAAAAACATGGTTACGTAGCTACTTTGAGTTTTGTTCATTCCAACGTAAATTCCATCGGCATCATCCACCGGAAAATAAATGGTTTCCGCATTTCCGTTGACAAAAACTTTACGTAAAGCGCCGCTATCAACATAAGCAATAATTTCTTTTCCCGAAAGCTGATTGTAATAATCGTTTTCGACAAATTGCGAAGCCATTGCCGATAGAGTAACATAAACCTGATCGACTTTTTGATTTTTTGTAATGGCTCTTATTGTTTCGCCGGACAGTTGATTTTCCTCCGCCCACAAAACCGGTTCGCCAAACATATAAATAACCGAATCTCTTGTCGAATAAACCAACGAATCGCCAACAGCCTGCATATCGCTGCGGAATACGCGGACGTTATAATAACCAATCGAAACATTGAAAATGGAATCTTTAAATACTTTCAAGGTATCGGCGTGCAAATGCATTTTATCCTCGCTCGACCAATCGACCAGCAAGGCTGAATCGGTTGCTTGACCATATTCAGTAGCTTCATTGTAATAAACATAATTGCCGTTTAAAGTCGATTTTTGTATAGAATCGGTTAGTTCTACACGGGAGAAACCTTCGCCGAAAGACTGCTGTTTGTCGTAGAAAATAGTGTCGCCGGTTAAAGTCTTTCCGTCTTTATGCACCACCAAAGAACGATCCAGCAGCATCGAACGCTCGTCGGAAGTATTGTACCAGCCTCTTGTGGAATAAATATCTGTTTCGTTTTGGTAAATGATGTGAGTTGGTCCTACGATATTGGCAATATTCGTCTTGGTATTATATTTCAGCGTGTCCGAATCCATCGTGAAATTCGGGTTAATCAAGCGAACTTTGTTGCGGAAAAGAGCCTGATCGGTACTCGGTGAATATTGTCCCCAAATAGAAGTCAGCGTATTCAATTCGTCTTTTATTTGTCCCCCGGTGTAGTAATAAGCCAAATTTTGAACCCGATCATAATTTAAACTATCGGTTGTAAGTACGGCACTTCGGTTTTCCATCCGTACATTGTGACGCAGGCGTGCCAATTTTGTGTCGCCATTGTAGTACAAAACGTCGCCATAAACAAAAATAGTATCAGCTTGAATGATTTGAACGTTGCCGTAAGCATCGATGGAGTTTTCGTTTTGATAAAAATAAGCGCTATCGCAATACATCAGAGCGTTGTCGTGGCGAAAGCAGACGTTTCCACTAAGAACCTGAACTCCGGGCATCAAATTTTCATCCACATTGATAAAGTCGGTATGCTCCAAGTAAACGATGGTCGTTTTCTTGTTCGCAGCAGGCTGAGTTGCTTGAGGTGATGAAGCTGTTTTTGTATTCGATGTTTGTGTTGTCTTCGCGTTTGTTTTTTTCTTTGTCGTTGATTCGTCCTTCGTTTCCACTTGCTTCAACACATCTTTGCGCAATTCTTTTTGTCCGCTTTGCGCATTAAGCAAAATCGGAAACAAACAAAGAGCGATTAAGACAATTTGCTCTTTTAAATATATGCGCATGATAAATTTTCGAAGCACAAGAAATGAATTTACAGCTTGCGTAATTGTTTTATTATCAGTAATAAGAAATAGAAACTAATTCTTAATTATTTTATCCATCCCGGATATTCGAATTCGCAATTCATCCATTCGGGATCGATGCTGATGTAAGTCTCTTTTTGTTTTTTCTTTATCCAATCGTTGATAAATTCTTCTTTTTGATTGCCCTCGTAAATATTTCGCAACAATTGATAATCGTCCGTGAGGTTTGCTTTATGATTTTCTGTCTTCGATTTGAGTTTTACGACAGCCACAACTTCTTTATTTGTTTTCGGATCTACCATGCTGAATGGACGCGAAATTTCACCAATATTCATTCCATAAACAATTTTGGCAATTTCCGAAGGCAAGTCCTGATATTCGAATTTAGAAGCACCTGTTTTCTCGTTGAGCATCAATCCGGCATTCATTACCGAGTTTTTATCTTGCGAATAATACATCACAGCTTGTTCAAAAGTGATTTTACTTTCGCGTATCAAGTTAGAAATTGAATCCAGCGTTAGAGTCGCTTTTCGCTTATCTTCGCTCGAAACGCGAGGTTTGAGCAATATATGACGGCAATTGATACGGTCACCGCGTTTTTCTATCAATTGGATAATATGGAAACCAAATTCAGACTCAACAACGCGCGAAACTTTACTGGGATCTTGCAGATTGAAGGCTACCGCCGCAAAAGGAGGAACAAGCTCACCTCGTCCGAGAAAACCAAGTTCACCGCCTCGTGCAGCACTTCCTTTGTCTTCGGAATACAATCGGGCTAATACTGAGAAATCGGATTCTCCTTTATTGACACGTTCGGTAAATTCGCGCAAACGTTCTTTAACGCGGCTAACTTCATCAGCCGGAACGGGAGGTTCGAAGCTAATAACCTGCAATTCGACTTGTGCCGGAACGGTAGGAATGCTGTCGGCTGAAAGTGAGTTGTAATAGCGGCGTATATCTGCCGGACGCGAAGTGATATCGCCAACTAGTTTTTGTTGCATTTCCTGAATAATCATTTGATTACGTACAACTTCGCGCAAATCTTCACGCAGCAAACTCGTCGTTTTTCCAAAATATTCTTCCATTTTCTCGCGCGAACCGATTTGCGACATGAAATAGCTCAATCGCGCTTCTACCTGGCTCATTACCGTACTTTCGTTTACGGTAATACTATCGAGTTCCGCTTGATGCAGAAATAATTTCTGAATTGCAATTTGTTCAGGAATAACACAATAGGGATTTCCTTGTATAGGTGTTCCTTCGTATTGCGCGCGTAAACGTTGTTCCTCAACTTCTGATTTGAGTATGGCTTCGTCGCCGACGAGCCAAATTACCTCGTCAATAACGTTCGATTGCGCATTTATTTGGATAAAAGCTCCAATAAATAATAAAGCAAGAAACAATCCTTTTTTCATTTGTGTATAATTTGTTTTTTAATTGTCGCAGGAAATTTTCCCCTCCGATTGGGATTCGTTTTATTTTATAATCTCTTTTTTGTTAATCGGTAAATTATTCTTCTCTCTTTTTATAAAATTTTATCTGCCCTTTTTTCACGGCTTCGTTGTACAGATCGTTTTCGAAGGAAGAAATATATTCCGCTTTTTTTTGCATTTGTAAGATGTTTATTATCTTTCCTTTTGCCAGTTCATAAGGCTCTTGGCTTCCGGCGGCTGCATATTCGTTTATATGTAGCAAATAACATTGTGTCGTATCCGAAGTTTCGTAGAATGAATATCTGGCAGCTTGTTCGATAGGCTCTTTTGTTTGTATGGGCAGCTTTTTCAATATCGACGAAAGCGTTGTCCAATTATCGGCAAAGTATTCGAAGCTTATCGCATTTTGTAAACGATATTTTTCGATATTTTCTAAGGATTCGGTATTACCTTTTCGAACCCATTCGCGCATTTCTTTCAATTTGGCTGAATTGTTGGGTAATATCAACAGGAAGCCTTTCATATAACTTTCTTTGAGCAGCATTTGAGCTCCTTTCTCTTTGTAGAAGTCTTCAATCTGCTTTTCTTCCGGCTCCAGTTTCAATCGTTGATCGATTAAGTTTTGCTGATATTGATGTATGATAAGCGATTTGCGGTACTCTTGCACCATCTTTTCTATTTCTTCCTCGTTAGGAGTATTTCGCTTTGCATTTTCGTACATCAAAATATCTGTAGTCCATTTCCGGATAATGTTTTGGGCGGTTTTAATACTGTCTTCCGGACTTATATCCGATGGTATCGCGTTCGATATTTCATCGTAATATAAAATCTGCTCTTCCACTCTTGCTAATGGAATCCGTTCGTCATCGGGAGACTTTTTCATGCAAGTTTGCAAGGTCCCGAAAAACAGAAGAGTACAAAGAAAAACAGCTTTCATAATTTTATTTATAAGGGAAGTTCCCGAAAAACAACTTTAGCCATGAATGAACTTCACAGCTAAAATCGTTTTCGTTTAATATGTACTTTCTTATAACTATACTTCGTTTTAATTCAGTTTCAAAGGTAAAACATTTATTTCTGCCTTGCTCGATGCTTTAGTTTTTCTTAACCGTTTTCAAAATATTTTGGTCAACTGCTACCGTATATTTGCTTCGAAGTTTCTGTATCCATTCTTTTTCAAGATAATCTTGATAATCGGCAGTAACTAATCCGCGTACATCTGTATAGCTTTCGGGCGTTAATTTTAGGTTTTTACCTACAACAAAAGCATAAGGATATTCTTTGGAAAGTTCCACATCTTTTACATTGAATATATCTCTGTCGATTACTTTATTGTCGCCTTGCACGAAAAGACCTTTCTCAATTTTCACGTATTGAATGCTATCGTTCAAGCGAGCAGGCAAGTATTTGTCGAGCGAATCGGCATGCGCCAATTTTGCGATGGATTTCGCGGCTTTCAAAGTTCCGGCATCTTTACACAAAATAACGCGACCTTTATAATGCTCTTTATCCCATTTGTAATTAGCTTTATTTTTAGCAAAGAATTGCTCCAAACCTTCTGTGTCTTTCGAAGCGCGATCCCAAACTTCTTGATTGCTTACTTCAAAAAGCAGGATTCCATCGTGGTATTCTTGCATCAGGAAACGGAAATCATCGTGTTTTTTCTCCAATTGAGAATCTTCATAAGCCAGCAATTCGCTGTCGATAAAAGAATTGAACTTTTCGTCGATAATATCCGAAGCTGTTGTTTTTTCCGAAGATTTATTCTTTTTCAAATAAGACGCAAAATCAGCTTGAGAGAATTTTTTATCGACAACAGACAGCAAAGGCTTATTTAGTTTCGCTGCGTCAGCAATAAATGTCGAATCAGACAATGTTTGTCCATCAAGCAATGTGTAAAAATCCTTCAGATTTTCGTTATCTTTTTGAATCTTGTAGATGCTGTGTAAGTTAGCGATAAAAGCTTCTTTTCCTCTTGTTCCGCGTTCGTCACGTTTTACTCTGCGTTCTAAATCGGCTTTAAGCTCGTCGAAAGAAGCCAATCCTTTTTTGTCCAATAATTTTATCACGTGCCATCCGTAAGCCGATTTTACCGGAACAGAGATATCGCCTGTGTTTTTTAGATTAAACGACGCTTGTTCATATTCTGGAACCATGCGTCCTGTGCCGAACCAAGGTATTTCTCCATTGTTAACAGCCGAGCCTTTGTCGTCGGAATATTTCTTTGCCAATGCTCCGAAATCGTCGCCTTCTAATGCGCGGGTATATAGCGAATCAATCATTTCCTTTGCTCTTTTATTGTTTTCTTCGTCGTCCGAAGTAAACTTCATGATGTGCGCTGTAAGAACTTCTCCTTGCGTAGCACGTCTGTTGTTTACCTTAATGATGTGGTAACCGAACATGGTGCGCACCGGTTTCGAGATAGAACCTACGGGCGTATTGTAAGCTGCTGTTTCGAAAGGATAAATGGTACGGAAAGATGTAATCCAACCGATGTGTCCGTCGTTTTGCTTAGCGGATTCGTCTTCCGAAACTTCTTTTGCTACCGTTCCGAAATCTTCACCGGGAATCGCTTGTGGCTTTCCTTTGAAAAGGCGTTTGAAGAATGACCACTTTGGAGCAGGCTTTGTTTCTAAGCGCGCCAATGCCTCTTGAGCTTTGTTCCATGCCGCTAATGTGTCTTCTGGACTTGCATTTTGTCCGATGCGGAATAAGATATGGCTTACGTCAATATCTTCTTTCATGCGTTCGTAAGCTTCCTTAACGACAGCTTCGTCAGCCGAAGCATCAATCAAATAAGGAGCAGCAAGTTGTGTGCGGTAACCACCCAATTCTTTGATGAAAGCTTGAGTCGTGTCCATTCCTTGCGCTTTGGCTTCTTCTACTTTTAATTTGAAATTAACAAACAAATCGACGTATTCATCGAGTGTTTTCTTGTCAATTGCATTGTTGGAATTGTTTTTGTTGTAAACATACTCAAATTCCGATTTCAATACCGGATTTCCGTTGATGGTCATAATCACGGGATCGGATGCTTGAGCCGACAACAGTGTAATTACAAAAACTGATACGGTTAAAAATAAAATTCGTAAGTTCATAAGGATTAATATAAATTTTTATATAGTATTTTGCTTTAACGTTATAAAATAGATTGTATTGTGTAAATATTCAATTCTGTTATTCACCTCTGCTGTAATTTGGCGCTTCACTTGTAATCGAAACGTCGTGCGGATGGTTTTCCACCACTCCGGCATTGGTGATACGCGTAAATTTAGCATTATGCAGGATTTCAATTGTTTTCGATCCGCAATATCCCATACCGGCACGAAGTCCGCCGATCATTTGATAAATAACTTCGTAGAGCGACCCTTTAAATGGAACGCGCGCCGAAATTCCTTCGGGAACTAATTTTTTGATATCGGCTTCCATATCTTGAAAATAGCGATCTTTCGAACCTTTTTCCATTGCTTCGAGCGAACCCATTCCACGATAGGATTTGAATTTACGTCCGTTGAAAATAATAGTTTCACCCGGCGACTCTTCTACTCCTGCAAAAAGCGAACCAGCCATAATAGTGTGCGCTCCTGCTGCCAAAGCTTTTACAATATCGCCTGAATAACGAATTCCTCCATCGGCAATTAAAGGAACATCGGTATCTTTCAGAGCCTTTGCCACTTCGTAAATAGCTGAAAGCTGCGGAACACCTACTCCGGCAATCACACGGGTGGTGCAGATAGAACCGGGTCCGATACCCACTTTTACGGCGTCGGCTCCTGCTTCGGCAAGCATTTTAGCAGCTTCGCCCGTAGCCACATTACCTACCACAATGTCAATGGAAGGGTAACGTTGCTTTGCTTCTTTCAAAGCTTGAATAACGCCTTTGGAGTGACCGTGTGCCGTATCGATAACGATCGCATCAACGCCTGCATGCACTAAAGCATCAACGCGTTCGAACATGTCGCCCGTAATGCCCACTCCGGCAGCTACCCGCAAACGCCCCTGAGCATCTTTGCAAGCCATAGGTTTATCTTTGGCTTTGGTAATGTCTTTGTATGTCAATAAGCCGATAAGTTTATTGTCTTTATCAACAACGGGAAGTTTTTCTATTTTATGTTGTTGAAGTATATCGGCGGCATCTTCCAAATTGGTGGAACGAGAAGTGGTGATCAAATTCTTTTTTGTCATCACTTCATCTATTTTCCGCTTTCCGTCGCGCTGAAAACGTAAGTCGCGATTGGTAACGATACCGACTAAATATCCTTCTTTATTAACTACCGGAATACCTCCGATTTTATATTCCGCCATAAGTGCCAAGGCATTCATTACCGTAGCATCAGGACTGATTGTTACCGGATTGGATATCATTCCATTTTCGGCACGCTTCACAATACTTACCTGCTTGGCTTGCTCGGCAATAGGCATGTTTTTGTGGATAACGCCGATACCTCCTTCACGAGCGATGGCGATTGCCATTTTCGACTCGGTTACCGTATCCATCGCGGCGGATACGATAGGAATTTTCAGTTCGATGTTGCGAGAAAAACGAGTGGACAAATCAACTTCGCGGGGAAGAACTTCGGAATAAGCGGGGATAAGAAGAACATCATCAAAAGTAAGTCCTTCAAATTGAATTCGTTCGGCAATAAATGACATAGTTGATATATTTTATTGGGGTTTGAAAACTAGTACTGCAAAGCATTGCAAAACAGGCTATGAAAAATTATTGCGTGCAAAAATACATATAATTTGCGAGAGCTGAAACATCTTTTTTGAAAAGTGATGTTAAGGAATTAAAAGAAAAGGGACTGTAGTGAGTATTTGAGATGTGTTTTAGGCATAAATTTTGTTCGAAAACAGCTTCAATATCAACTGAATTTGTTATTCTCCTTTTTTCTCCATTCCATGGGAGGCTGCTCACTGACTTGTTCTCTGAAAGCTTTATAGAAGGATGTGCGGGTGTTGAAACCTGTTTCTTCGATAATTGTCTGCACGTCGAACTCCGTATTAAGAAGCAGTTCTTTTGCCGCGTCGATGCGGTAACTTACAAGTAATTGCCTGAAGTTACATCCGAAGTGTGTGTTGATGCAAGTTGAAACATAGCTTCGGTTTGTGTGCAGTTCTGTTGCTATGTCATCCAAAGTAAGCTGTGGCAAGCGAAAAAACTCCTTTTCATCGAACAAGCGCTTTATTCCCTCAAGCAATTCCTTATCATCGTTGTTTTTGGCTACATTAATAATGCTGTTGTAAGCTGATTTTATTCTCTTTTGCGCATCGGCAATAAAGTCAAGATCTGTTTTAACGGGTAAAATCAAGCTGATATTCAATATTGATACCAAAGAAATAGCAATAGATACGAAGATGTTAAATCCTATGGCGAAGAAATCAGCATTGTTGAAAGACATATACAGAACACCTGCAAGCGGATAGATCAGAAAAATCGTGTCCATTGCTATCAATACTTTAATTGGACGGCGCGATATATCGTTCTCCTTATAGATACTCCATACCCTGATAAATTTTACGAGAGCAATACTGAAATAAGCAAATACCTGAGCGATAAAAACAAGAATAAGAACTATAAAAAAACCGACGTGAAGAGGATGTGCCGCCCTGTTGTTGATCACATCAATGAGTGAGAAACAGAAAGGAGGACGCGCTTCGTCCGATAATTGCAAAAGTCCCCACAGGCAGAGCATAACTGCAAAAGGGATAAACTGTAGTAAATAATGCTTCAAAGGATGTTTTTCGCCAATCGAAAACCAGGCATAGAAAATAGTAAAAGGAGCTATAAAAAGCAGAACAAAGTAAGACAGCGGATTATATACATCTACTATTTCGAGCGATGGAAAGCGCACAAATCCATTTCGCATATAGAGCAATCCTATGATAATAAAAATAATACTTAAGGGGAGGTTTTGTTTGGAACGCCTACTGTAAAGAAGAAGCAAAGCTCCCCAGAAAAGAGCGGCAAATGTCCGTAAAGAGAACACAAAAAATAATTGCAAAAGATTGTCTGTTTGCATAAAAGCCTTTGGTTTGTCTTTTGCAAAAATACAATTAATTGTTAATAAAAAAAGTCTTTTGCCGAATAAAAAATTGGCTTGTTCATTATTAAAAACAGCTTACTCCTATCCGGAAACAGTGTAAGAAAACGTAAAAAATAAGATGTTTTTACGTTTTCTTACACCGTCTAAGCAATAAATAATTAACATTGCATTTTTAAAACAAAGATAAACCAGAATGAGAAAAAAACTATTTCTTCTTTTACTTTGCCTGACGGCATTTTCTATGCTCTACATGCAGGCGGCAACACGCACAGTTTCTAATATCAACGACAGCGGTACAAGCTCGTTCCGACAGGCGGTATCCGATGCTTCCGATGGGGACGTTATCAATTTCAATGCTTCGCTGGCGGGGCAGAAGCTTACGCTTGCTTCGCAAATCGTTATCAAGAAATCGCTGACTATTAACGGCAACAGTGTGATTTTTACAGGTAACGATACCATAAAATGCCCCATCCAGATAGAAGGTTCGGGCGTAACGGTAACGATGAACCGTATCCGTTTCGATGATTTCAAAACGAAGGACATTGCCGTGGCAGGCGTTTATTCAGGCGCTACGCTCAATGTCAATTCCTGTATTATTTCCAACAATTACTCTTCTGGCAATGCCTCAGGACTCTATGCTAGCGCTTCCGCCCTCAATGTGCGTGGCTCCACCTTTTACAACAACAAGGCGGATGGCTATGGTGCCTGTATCTATTCTAACAATAGCAACAACGTTGTTACGCTGACCGGATGCGTAATTTACGGTAATACCGCTGCTTATAAGCGTATCGTGTATATCCCCAGTGGGGCAGGCACTTCCGGCGGATATAACGTGTGGGACGATAGAGGTGGTTATGACCTCGTGTATAATGGTGTGGGTGATGTACAATACAGCGCGCGAAGTTTTGACGCGGGCACTTTCTGCGCTACGGACGATATACTTCTCTGTATCCCTTCGGAACCGGCCGGATTTCCTGCTACCGACTTTTACGGAGAGGCGCGGACTTACCCCAAGGGAGTTGCGGGAGCCGTGGGCAAGGCAAATATCATTACTTTCCGTTGGAAAGGCAAGGCAAGTGGCACGAAAAGTATTACTATACGCGCCACAAGCGGCAAATCCTTTACGGTGGATTGGGGCAACGGTACAACAACCACCCATACCGGAACGGGAGGAGCTACGAATGTTACCCTTACCTCCCCCGCCTACGGCGATACCAACGATTATACGGTAACGATTAGCGCCGGCAGTTCGGATTGCCGTTTTACCTATTTGAATCTAAGCAATACGGAAGTCGGCAGCTTGCTACTCCAACCGCCTTTCCCTGTCCGACCTCTACGCCGCTTCGCAGAAAATAAGCGTTCTAAACCAAAAACACTTAGGTACGCAGACGTGGGTGCCGCGGGATGTGCTTACAGGCGAGGAGATAAACCTCTCGGCGCAGACGACGTTCGGCGCTACGCCTACCGTATTTACGGTACTGAAAGGCGGCGTAGCGGCTGCATTGGGTACGGATTACAATCTTTCGGGCGGAAAATTCACATTCCTGAAAGCAGACTCCTACACGGTGGAAATGACCAACGCGGCGATAATCTCGTACAGTAGCTACCCCGCCAAAGTAGTGGCAAACTACGCGGTAACAGGCAGCGATAAAGCCAACGACCGCGTTAGCTTTACGTGGAAAGGCAAGGCAAGCGGCGCGAAAACCATTTTTGTACGCGCCACAGAGGGCAAATCCTTTACGGTGGACTGGGGCAACGGTTATAGTACGCCCAAAACAGGGGCGGGATATGATTTTATTACCCTTACTTCCCCCGCCTACGGCAATACCGATAATTATACGGTAACGATTAGCGCAGGCAGCTTGGATTGCAGCTTTACCGAGTTGAATGTAAGCATTACGGAAGTCGGCAGCTTGGATATAAGCGGCGCCCCCGCGCTAAGGGAACTGTCTTGCCGATACAACCAACTGACAGAATTAGATGTCAGCGCGAATACGGCATTAACCTACTTGTATTGCTACAACAACCAACTGCCCCTGTCCGACCTCTACGCCGCTTCGGAGAAAATAAAAAATACAGACTCTAAAATGTTGGGTACGCAGACGTGGGTATCGCAAGATATGCTTACAGGCGTGGCGATAGACCTATCGGCGCAGGCGGAATTTGGCGGCACGCC
>DAIOHI010000023.1:332-14581 GCA_036744815.1 Paludibacteraceae bacterium | reverse complement strand
TTAGAATAAAATTAATAACTCCTCGCTCACAAGGCTCCCGCCGATTTGTAATCGGTGGTTTGCTCGGTAGAGCAATAGCCTCGTCTAATCGGATATGTAAACAAGCGAGTATAAAGCCGGTAAACGTCGGTTGGGTTTTGTAAACTCAACTTTCTGTATTATGAGGATTTGTAATCCGGTAAAATATTGTTTCTTTGTTTTAGATTGTAAACCTCGCTCCCGCCGATTTGTAATCGGTGCGTTGCTCGGCAGAGCAAGAAAACACCTTGCTTCTTCAAAGCAATCCACAAGTTGCAAACTTGCGGAAGCGGAAAAAAGGGTTCAGCGAGTTCCAACTTGCGGATAATACTTTGCGAGTTGGAACTCGCAATACCCGATGCTACACTTTTCATCCAAAATAATTATCTTTGTAGAGCTTGAATGATAAATTCCATCCAATGCTGTAAATTTTAGAGCTTAAATCTAAAATCTTGATTCTTGGCTCTAAAATCTAATATCGTAACTCAAAAATAAATAATTATATGGGACAAATTACAGACCGCCTCGCAGCACTTCGCGACGCAATGAAAAAACAAGGAGTTTCGGCATGTATCATACCCGGAACCGATCCGCATGCCAGTGAATATATAGCCGACTTTTGGAAGGAACGCGAATGGATTTCGGGTTTCGACGGCTCGGCAGGAACAGCTGTTGTAACCTTGGAAAAAGCCGCTTTGTGGACAGACTCGCGCTATTTTCTTCAAGCTGCGGAACAATTAGCCGGAACAGGTTTCGAACTGATGAAACAGGGCTTGCCCGAAACTCTCGACATTTTGCCTTGGCTCGGCACACAGCTCAAAAGCGGTGAGCGGGTAGGAGTAAATCAGCAAATGTTCTCCTTCAATGCCTACGGAGCGATGCAAAGCGAATTGGCTTTGTACAATCTGTCGCTTGTCTCTATCGACCTTGTTTCGCTCGTATGGACAGCCGACAGACCGGCACTTCCGACGCATCCTTTCTTTGTTTTCGATGTGAAATATGCCGGAAAAACAGCAACGGAAAAGCTCAGCCTATTGCGTCAGGAAATTAAAAAAGCGCATGCCGATGTCTTTGTCCTTTCGGCTCTTGACGATATCGCATGGCTTTATAATATCCGAGGTAAGGATGTGGATTACAATCCGGTGTTTATCGCTTATGCCTTGGTAAGCAACGAAAAAGCGACTTTGTTTATCGATTCGAAAAAAGTTACGGACGAAACCCGCTCTTATCTCAGCAGCCAAAACATCGAATTAGCCGATTATAATGATATTAACAAGGCTCTGAAAGCTATTTCGCCCGACAAAAGCGTACTGATTGATGGTGCTAAACTCAATCGTTCGCTTTTCGAAGCCATTCCCCAAGGATGTACGATCCGCAACGCGATGTCGCCGGTGTTTAAGCTGAAAAGCGTGAAAAACGAAGTAGAAATGGCAGGTGTTCGTCATTCGATGTTGAAAGACGGCGTTGCTTTGACTCGTTTCTTTATCTGGCTCGAAGAAAATGTGGCATCGGGCAATTTAACGGAAATAAGCATCTCGGATAAACTACGTGATTTCCGCAGCAAGCAAGAAAATTTCGTGGGCGAAAGTTTCGGAACCATTGCCGGATATGCCGGACACGGAGCTATTGTGCATTATAAGGCTACTCCGCAGTCGGATGCTAAGATAAAAGCGGAGAATATCCTCTTGCTCGATTCGGGTTCTCAGTTCTTGGACGGAACGACTGATATTACGCGTACAATTACACTTGGAAATGCTAGTGACAAACAAAAAAGCGATTATACTAAAGTATTGAAAGGGCATATTACTTTGGCTTTGGCGAAATTTCCCCTTGGTACGCGCGGTTCGCAGTTGGATATTCTGGCTCGCAAGGCTCTTTGGGACGATTGCCTAAATTATGGACATGGAACAGGGCACGGCGTGGGACATTTCCTTTGTGTGCACGAAGGTCCGCAAAACATTCGCATGGACGAAAATCCCATTACTTTGCAACCGGGAATGATCATTTCGAACGAACCGGGAATGTATCGCTCGAATGAATACGGTATCCGTATTGAGAATTTGATTCATGTTATTGCGGCTGAGAAAACGGAGTTCGGACAATTCCTGCAATTCGAAACGCTGACGCTTTTTCCTATCGACAAGCAATTGATCGATAAAAGCCTGATGACTGAGGTAGAAATTGCATGGCTTAACGATTACCATAAATGGGTGTACGCCACACTTTCGCCCGAATTGACCGAAAAAGAAACTGCTTGGTTGAAAGAAAAATGTAGTAAACTGTAAAATAGTTTATAGTTTGCAGTATTTAGTTTATAGTTATTCTGATATGATATTTCAAATTCTATACTCTAAACTCCAAACTCTAACATAGATGCGTAAGATTATTCATGTTGATATGGATGCGTTTTATGCGTCGATAGAGCAGCGCGATAATCCCGAATATCGTGGCAAGCCTTTGGCTGTCGGGTATTCGGGCGAGCGCGGTGTGGTTGCCGCTGCCAGCTACGAAGCGCGTCGCTACGGAGTTCGTTCGGCAATTTCCTCTCGGCTGGCTTTGCGGAAATGTCCGCATCTTATCTTTGTAATGCCGCGTTTCGAAGAATATAAAGCCGTTTCACGACAAATTCACGCCGCTTTCGAAGAATATACCGATCTTATTGAGCCGCTTTCCTTGGATGAAGCCTTTTTGGATGTAACAACTAATCACAAGAATAAAGCTTCGGCAACGCAGATAGCGCAGGAAATAAAAATGCGGATTTGGCAAGAAACGGGTTTAACCGCTTCGGCAGGTGTTTCCTTCAATAAATTTCTGGCAAAAATAGCTTCGGATTATAAAAAACCGAATGGGCTCTTTGTGATAAAACCATCGGTTGCCGAGCGTTTTGTGGAAACGCTTCCCATCGAAAAATTCTTTGGAGTAGGAAAAGTGACTGCAGAACGTATGCGGAAGATGGGGATAAATACCGGAATGGATTTAAAACAGCGGAGCGAGAGGGAGTTGATTGATGTTTTTGGAAAAACGGGACATTTATTTTATCAGTTTGCACGTGCTATCGACAACAGAGAAGTAGAGCCGAATTACATACGGAAATCACTTGGTGCGGAAACAACTTTCAGCAAAGATTTGAATACTTACGAAGAACTTATTCCCGAATTGAGAGAGGTTGCGGAGGAAGTTGCCCGCCGAACTGAGAAACATCGCTTTCAAGGACGAACGCTTACTTTGAAAATAAAATACGCCGATTTTAAAGTTATTTCGCGCAGTCGAACTTATCCTCAGTTTGTCGAAAGTTTCGAAAATTTGTTTGAGGCAGGGAAAGATTTACTCCAACAAGTAGATGTTTCCTCTTATGTTCGATTAATCGGTTTGACCGTCAAAAACAATGATGACGATGAAACGCTATGGAAATACAATATGCAATTGACGATACCTTTTGAAAAAAAATAAATAATAGACTTAGAGGTTGTCTAAATTTTACTGAAAACAAATACTTTTACAACATCAAATAATCTTTGCCTTGTTTTTAGGCTCTTTTTGAGCACCTTTTTTACTTTTCATTCTTGATTTAGCCCGCTAAATCTGCGAACAAAAATCAAAAAATCTATCTCAAAATAGCTCTAAAAGACAATAGCAATAAAATTTAGACAACCTCTTAGAAACTGTTTCTTAAAAAGAGGTAAATCCGGCTACAGCAATAGATGAAATCAACAGAATAACCATTAGCGATAAAGCAATAATAGTTAAAATGCCGATATACTTGAACAGACTTTTAAGATTTTTGAAACTGTAATTTAAACTGTTCTGATCTTTATTCTCAATTCCTGATTTTGCTTTTTGCGCAAATTGATGCAAAAAATAAGTGGGCAGAAACCACAGAAGAGCCATTAATAAATACAGAATTCCAATAAAAGAAAGATTTATCGTCTCAAAGTCGTTGAATTCGGATAAATAAGAGCCTGCAGACAAAATAAATACTGAAGCCAAAATCATTAATCCGATTACGATATAACTCAGAATTGCTAAAAACCCAGCCCATTTCGCAGTTAG
The DNA here is from genome assembly GCA_036744815.1 of Paludibacteraceae bacterium. GTDB lineage: Bacteria > Bacteroidota > Bacteroidia > Bacteroidales > Paludibacteraceae > H1. The sequence goes on along the minus strand of DAIOHI010000023.1, from coordinate 10,513 downwards.
TATAATGTGCTTTTCTATCGTTTGGCTGAGAATTAGCGCATTTTCTTCTTGTTCTGGCAGATTCTTTGTCGCGTTTTCGATGTTTTCCATAATCTGCACTATTTCTTTTTTTGTTTCTTCAATTCCAAGGTATAAACGGTAAATCGACCATCGGTAGACTGCCATTTTTGCGAATTCCTCTTGTCTTCAATCATAATCCATGTTCTTGTGAAATCAGATTCTTGTCCTTGAATAGAAATTAGACCTTGTGCGATATTCCACACGAAAGCAATTTGTTCGTTTTTCTGTACTCCCATCATTGAATAATCAACATTGCTTTCACCCGAGCCATCTTTAAAAAAAGAAATAACTCCGATATCGGACAATGTAAATCCGGGTTCACCGACTTTTATTGTTTGAAAGGCAACAATATTCCAATTTCCTACCAGCCTTTGAGAGAAAGCTGTTGTGGATAAAACGCTTAGAATAACGATGCAAAATAGAGTGACTGTCTTTTTCATAACAAATGGATTTTTAAATGTTAGTTTTTTTTAGATGTATCTTTCAATAATCTATGGCAAATATAAACGAAAGAAATGAGAAAAACGATTTATTATCCTAAAAATCAATTTCAACCACAACCGGACAATGATCGCTCATAACAACATCATCCAAAATCGCGGCATCTTTTATTTTGCCGATAAAGGATTGCGAGCATACAAAATAATCGATACGCCAACCTATATTTTTCTCTCTTGCTCGCGAACGCATGCTCCACCAGGTATATTTAACCGTGTCAGGATAAAAATGTCGGAAAGTATCAACCAGTCCGTGATTCACGAAATTATCGAAACCTTCGCGTTCTTCTTTCGTAAAGCCGGCATTCATCATGTTTTGTTTCGGATTTGCCAAGTCAATTTCTTTGTGTGCCACATTCAGGTCGCCGCACATTAAAACGGGTTTTTTCGTTTCGAGCATTTTAATGTATTCTAGCATCTTCGGATCCCATACATCGTAACGCATTTTTAGTCGCGACAAATCGCTTTTGGCATTCGGAACGTAGGTTGTTATCAGATAAAAATTATCGAATTCCATGGTGATAACTCTGCCTTCGCGTTGCAAATCGCCGTATTCGTCAACGAAAATATGATCTTCGAAAGCCTTGTTAAAGTCAAGAATAACCGAAACGGGTGCTTTTTTTGTAAAAATAGCCGTTCCGCTATAACCTTTCTTTTCAGCCGAATTGATATAAGAGTCGTAACCCAATTCTTTGAATTGCATTACATCAATTTGGTCGGGTTGCGCTTTTGTTTCTTGAATGCAGATTACATCGGGATTTTCGTCGCGAAGCCAATCGAAGAAATTCTTATTGATAGCTGCCCGAATCCCATTTACATTAAAAGATATTATTTTCATGTTTTTGTTTTTATGTTTAGACAGAATTAACAAGATATAAAAAAACTGTCTCTATATTATGAGTTTACCTCTTTTACTTTTTTGAAAAGATTGGATGCAAATACAAAATCGTTCAAATCTTTGTTGTCAGAATGGAAAATATCTTCTTTGCTTCCTTGCCAAGCTTTTTCGCCTTGATTGATAAAGATAATATTGTCGCCAATTTCCATAATTGAGTTCATGTCGTGCGAATTAACAATGGTTGTTATGTTGAATTCTTTCGTTATTTCATGAATCAATTGGTCGATAATAAGCGATGTTTTTGGATCGAGACCAGAATTTGGCTCGTCGCAGAACAAGTATTTTGGCTGCAAAGCAATAGCGCGGGCAATTGCCGTACGTTTCTGCATTCCTCCGCTTATTTCGGATGGAAATAAATTGTAGGATTGTTCGTTGAGATTCACACGCTTTAGGCAAAATATTGCCCGATCCATATTTTCTTCTTTGGAAGTGGACGAAAACATTTCTAATGGAAAAAGAATGTTTTGAAGCACAGTCATCGAGTCGAAAAGCGCGGAACCTTGGAAGAGCATTCCAACTTCGCGGCGCAATATTCGTATGTCGCTCATTCGCATATCCGGTAAGTTTCGCTCGTCGTATTCGATCCGTCCTTCGTCGATGCGATGCAAGCCGATGATACTTTTCATCAATACGGTTTTTCCTGAACCGCTGGCACCGATAATCATATTCGTTTTTCCGGCTTCAAAAACGACAGAGATATCTTTCAGCACTTGCTTTCCATCGAAAGATTTATATAAACTTTTTACTTCAATCATTGTTGTTCTTTTCAAATTTCTGGTTTCAAATTCTAATTTTTCAAAAGAAATGAAATTTAGTTCAACATCAGTTGTGTAATCAATAAGTTGAAAAACAGTATTAAAATACTTGAATTGACAACGGCAGTCGTGCTGGCTTTACCCACATCGAGCGCTCCTCCGTAGGCATAATATCCGTAAAAAGAAGCAACCGAAGATATGATAAAAGCGAAAACGAAAGATTTAACCAAGGAGTAAAATACGTAATAAGGAATAAAAGCATATTGTATTCCGAGCAGATAATCGGCACTCGTAATGACATCGGTAAAGATGCTGACAAAGTAACCGCCAAGCAAGCCGACAGCCATGCTGATAATTACCAAAAACGGCATTATAACAACAAAAGCCGCTACTTTAGGTAGTATAAGATAGTTTGCCGAGTTGATTCCCATTATTTCTAAGGCGTCGATTTGTTCGGTAATGCGCATTGTGCCAATTTCCGAAGCGATGCTCGAACCAACTTTTCCTGCTAAAATAAGACAAAGAATGGTGGACGAAAACTCCAACAATAAAGTGTCGCGCGTAACCAATCCGGTGCTGTAGGCGGGAAGCATCGGGTTTTCGGTATTCAGTTTGGTTTGTATGGTCATAATCGCGCCAATGAATACCGAGATAATAATAACTATAGGCAGCGATTGTAAACCTTGTTTTTCTAATTCGAGAGGGAATTGACGGAAAAACATTTTCCAGCGATTGGGCTGTACAAAGACCTTACGCATTAGAAGAAAATATTTCCCCGTATCACTAACTAAGCTCATATTAATTCAATGTTTCAATCTGTTTTTGTTTGCGAATCCGTTATTGACGGATTTTTTGTAGAATGATGCAAATTTACATGAAAATTTTTGCATTACACGCAGCCAAGCCAAAATGTATCTTGTCTCAAAAACAATTCTTTGGTCTGAAAAAATATGAAATTCCCTTAAACCCAGATTCTGTATAAAAAACAGTTCACTGTTTTTTATTTACTTTTCAACCAAGTGTCAAGCATTTCCTTGTGCTTATCGTAGAATATTCTTGCTCCGTCCTTAGCTTCTTTTTGCGATTCGACATCATTTATCAATTCGCCCAAAAGATCTTCGCTCAGTACAAAATTTTTGAAGAATTCTGCCAGCTCCGGCTTTTCTTCTTTAAATCCTAATCTCGAAATAATACTGATTCGATCGGTAGGATAAATGCTAAGAGGATCTTCCAGAGCTTTCAAGTCGTGCTTAAACCACATGAAATGAGGTTTCCATCCAGTAATAACGATCCATTCTTTTTGGCTTTCGGCTTTTCGAAGGGCGGTAAGCATCGATGTTTCGGATGACGAAATCTGTGTATAATCCAAATTATATTCTTTTATCGCTTTTTCAGTATTCGAATGAATTCCGGCTCCTGCCGCGATTCCGTAAATTTGCCCGCCAAACTTATCTTTGTTCGCGTTCAGTTCCTCTATCGAATTTATTTCAACATAGCTTGGCACCACCAAACCGGTTATTCCGTTATCGAAAACGCTTCCGATAATTTCCAACTTATCTCCAAAGCGTTCCCAATAATCTTTATGCGTGTGTGGAAGCCAAGCGTCCATATATACGTCGGCATCGCCCTTCGAAAGAGCGGCATACATCGGTCCCGGTTCAATTCTTTTTAAGGATGCGCTGTATCCTTTTTCATTCAAAATCACATCGGCAAGATGCGTCATTGCGATTCCTTCAGCCCAATTCGGGTAAAGAATAATCAGGTCGTGTTTCTCTTTTTGAGTACATCCCGCAAGTATAAAAATACTTATAAGGGCAATAAAAATGTTTTTTGTTGTTTTCATTGTTCGTTCGTTTATTGTTTAATTGATAATATTTATTTTAAATTCTTTCTTTTTTCTCACCTAAAGATTGCGTCATTCTATCCAATATAATTGCTAATATCACGATACAAAGTCCTGCTTCAAATCCTAAAGCAACATCGGCTTGCTGAATGCCCGCGTACACGCTTTCGCCCAAACCTCCGGCGCCTACCATCGAAGCAATTACCACCATCGACAAAGCGAGCATAATCACTTGATTTACTCCTGCCAAAATAGTTGCCGTAGCCAAAGGTATTTGCACTTTAAACAAGGTTTGGCTCGTGGTGCAACCGAAAGCGATGGATGCTTCCACGGTTTCTTTCGGCACTTCTTTTATACCCAAAGTAGTCATCCTCACCGCCGGAGGCAAGGAGAATATTACCGTTGCCAATACTCCGGGAACGTTACCTACGGAGAAAAATAAAATGGCGGGAATCAAATATACAAAAGCAGGCATCGTTTGCATAAAATCCAACAAAGGTCTTATGATAGAATAGATTCGGCTGTTTTGCGCGCAGAGTATTCCCAGCGGAATTCCTATCAACAAAACAATAATTGTGGATACCACAACCAATACGAAAGTATCGATCATTTGTGTCCAGAATCCCATCAAATAAATTAATCCGAAGCCTAATATGCAAAATAAAGAAAGTCCGAATTTCTTTTTCCAATTCTTTTTATTGATAGAAAAATGTCTGAAACTTTTGTTTTTGATGAAAAACGACGCTAAAGCAAAAAGCAGAATGACAATATAAAAAGGTAAGGACAATAAGCCGGCTTGAAGTATATCTACGCAAGTTTCGATTATAATTGTGATTTGGTCAAAAACCGGACGTCCGATTTCGGAAAGCCAATCGACAAAGTATTCTATATATTTTCCTATATTCATGATTTTTTTTGTTTAATGCGTTGCGTTATCAATAATTTCTTTTACTTCTCCATCGTTGTAGCCCGTTATCATCGATACCACATCCGAATGGTTGATGTAGCCTAAGGCTCTTTCTTTTTCGTCAACCACAACCAAAGGATATTTTTGTTTAATATACAAAGGAAGCAAATCCGATATAAGCGTATCGGGACTCACTCGAGGAATGTCCATCAGAATTTCGGAAAGATCGTTGTTTCTGTTTTCGATTAATCGGCGTACTTCTTTTTCGCGTATATAACCTTTGAACACATTGTTTCTGTCCACGACTGCCATAAATCGAAAATTGTATCGGCTCATAGTACGTGCCGCGTAAGCCGGACCATCTTTTCCTTCTACGATACGCTCTCGAAAAGTGTTCATAATGGATGATGCGGTAACCACTTTCGACATATCTACGTTACCGATAAAATCTTTCACGTAATCATCCGCCGGATTCAACAATATTTCTTCCGGTTCGCCTTGCTGAACGATAACTCCGTCTTTCATGATAGCAATGGTATTACCAACTTTAATCGCTTCGTCAAGATCGTGTGTAATAAACACAATGGTCTTTTTCAGGCTTTGCTGGAGTTCTATCAAGTCGTCTTGCATTTGGATTCGTATCAAAGGATCGAGGGCGCTGAAAGCTTCATCCATCAGAAGAATATCGGAGTCGGTAGCAATGGCGCGGGCAATACCCACACGTTGTTGCATGCCGCCACTCAACTGATTTGGATAGGAATTTTCGTAACCGGATAAGCCGACTAAAGAAATCACTTCATTCGCTTTTTTCATCCGCTCTTCCACCGAGATATTCTGAATTTCGAGCCCAAAAGCGACATTCTCGGCAATTGTTTTATGCGGCAATAATCCGAAATGTTGAAAAACCATTCCGGCTTTATTTCGTCTAAAGTTGAGCAGTTCTTTCTTATCCATTCCGGTAACATCTTTGCCATCAATAAGGATGGAGCCCGAAGTAGGTTCGTTCAGCATATTGAAACAACGCAAAAGGGATGATTTTCCACTACCGGATAATCCCATGATAACGAAGATTTCACCTTCTTTTATAGATAAACTTGCGTTGTTGACCGCAATAGTACATTTGGTTCTGGCGTGTATCTGTTCTTTTGTTCTTCCGGCTTGCAACATTCGCATTGCCTGCTTTTTTGCAGAGCCGAAGATCAAGTATAAATTTTTTACTTCAATTTTACTCATGATTTATTTATTTAAAAATAATAGCCTATGTTAATGTTTAATCGGGCATTCCATCGAGCGTCTGCTTGTCCCATGCCCAATCCTTCTCCAAAAAAAGAAGTCAACCACGGTTGGTTTTTTCCGATCGCATAGTCGATGTGTGTATATATAGGACCCGATCGCAGAAGTATGCCCGGTATCAAATGATGACTGTCGTGATAGGCTTTGTTGCTTTTCGAAACCATCGAATAGTCAACATAAGTTTGTATCGAACTGAGGAGTTTTTTGTTTACCGGAATTGTATAAGCCAATCCGGCAACATATATCAGTCCTTTACTTGCCACATCGTAAGCCGATCCGTAGGCAGCCATTTGCAGGATATCTAATTTGCTTCCATCATCGGCTGACGCATTGTAGTCGTAACCTATTATTTCTCCTTTAAAGCTCCATCTCTCGGAACTGTGCAACAGATGTGCCGCCCAGTTTAGTCCCCAGTCTGTTTTGTTTAATGCTGTGTTTTGTATTCCTCCCAATTGCGCGGAAGCACCAAGTTCAAGGCTAGGTAATATGTTGTAACGCACACGAGCATTGAATTGATTCAGTTCACGAATGCTCGCGTCAAGCAGGTTGCCGTCTGAAAAACCGGTAGTAGATACTATGGCATAAGCATATCGACCGTTTCCTACAGCATTATCTGCCGAGTTGTCTGCCATAAAGCCTTTTGGTGCGGCTTGCCTGAAATAGGCGGCATCAATCGTTAATTTATTGTTTTTATAAACAGCTCCGATACCTGTGCCATTCCCATCTTCCAATCCTAAATAATAAGGTATTTGAAACCACCACGAGTGCGAAGCAAAATCACCTATACCAAAAGGGCGCTGGAAAACACCGAACTTGGCATAAAATTGCTCGTTGAAGGCATATCCTAAATAAGCATGATGAAGAAAGTGATTTTTTATATCGGGATAGAAACGGTATTGAAGGCTGAGGTCGAAACCTTGTTGATGCGCGTCGGCAGAAAGAAACCAAGTGTCCAATTTTATTGCGGCGTCAGATTGAGGACGGCTATTTTCGTAGTTTTCAACAATGGTATTGAAACGAAGCGCTCCGCCTATTTTTACAAAGTTTTGTTTTTTTTCTGCGTTAATGTTTAAGTTGATTAAGGTTAAGAAGATTCCAATAGATAGAATTTTTTTTAAATACATAATAATGATTTTAATTTATAAAACAAGCCCAATGCAACCTTCTATTGTGGATAGGACGCAAAATCGGCTTCTGTCAAAAAAGTTCTGACAGTGATTATTAACAAAATGTAAAAAATGGGATTTTAAAATGGCTTCCGCCATGCTTGAGAATCGGTGAGCCTGATGCGCTTTGCGCTAAAAATAGATTCTCTTTTATATTTAAGTTCAAAAACTTGACGAAGCAAATTTTATACTAAAGACTCTCTCATATCTTCTCAAAAAGAAGACTTGATACCCATCAAAGTATTGCAAATATCGCAATTTTTAACGTAACGGCAAAATAAAAAAGAGAGATTCCTGTTTTTTATGGTCGATTTAGATAGTGAAACTGTCTATTTTAAGAATAAAAACAGCCTTGTTGTTATTGTTAACGATGTTGCTGAAATGATTAACAAAACAGACAACATTTATTTGTTTTTTGAATATTATTTTTTGAAAGCTCAACAGATATTGTTAAAAAACACTTGCGAGATTCCTCAAAATAATTTATCTTGCAACAAAAATTTAATGCTATGGAATGGTTTGATAGTTTAGACAGTTTATTGAAGGTGTATTGGCTGATTGCCGGTGTGGCTTCACTTATTTTTATCATTCAAATGATACTGACTTTCGTCGGTATGGATGCGAGCGATGGCTTGAGCGCTGACTTTGATGGAGACTTCGATGCGGATGGTCCTTTTCAGTTTTTTTCCTTGCGCAATCTAGTAAATTTCCTGCTTGGTTTCGGTTGGGGTGGCGTTTGTTTTTACAATAGTTTCGAATCGAAGATAGTGGTTGGCGTCCTTGCGATTTTGGTTGGCGCTTTGTTTGTGCTTTTCTTCTTTTTTCTGATGAAACAATTGATGAAGTTAGGCAAAGACAACACTTTCCGCATTGATAGCACAGTCGATAAATCTGCTGATGTCTATTTGGCTATTCCTGCCGAAAAATCGGGTAAAGGAAAAATTCAAATCAGTGTCAACGGTGCTTACCACGAAATAGATGCCATGACCGAAGGCGAAAAAATACCAACCGGAGCTAAGGCGAAGGTGGTGAAAATTATAGATAGTCAAACTGTTTTAGTAATTAAATTATAATTTAAATCTTATGACTCCATTGATGTTGATTGTTATATGTGTCGTAGCCGGATTTATCCTGTTTATGGCATTAGTAAAGCGTTACAAACGCTGTCCGTCTGATAAAATTCTTGTTGTTTACGGAAATACCGGAGGTTCCTCCGCCAAATGTATCCACGGTGGTGGCGCATTTATCATTCCGGTGCTTCAGGATTATGCTTTTCTGAGTTTAATACCTATTTCCATCGAAGCCAACCTGACGAATGCTTTGAGCCGTCAGAACATTCGTGTAGATGTGCCTTGCCGATTTACGGTAGGTATTTCGACCGAAGCCGACAGTATGAACAATGCCGCTGAACGTTTGCTTGGACAAACTTCCGACCAAATACAAGAGTTGGCTCGCGATATCCTTTTCGGACAGCTTCGTTTGGTAATTGCCACCATGTCCATTGAAGAAATTAACTCCGACCGTGATAAATTTTTGGACAACATTTCGAAAAACGTAGAAGCCGAGTTGAAAAAAATCGGATTGAAGCTTATTAACGTTAACGTTACCGACATCAAGGACGAATCGGGCTATATTGAGGCACTTGGAAAAGAAGCCGCCGCAAAAGCCATTAACGAAGCAAAAGTAAGTGTTGCCGAACAAGATAAAATAGGGGAAATTGGTAAAGCAGAAGCCGAGCGTGATACCCGTGTAAAAACATCACAAGCTAATGCAATTGCCGTACAAGGAGAGAATAACGCTAAGATTGATATTGCCAATTCTGATGCTACACGTCGCGAAAAAGAAGCAGAAGCCTTGCGTGTTGCTATTACGGCTGAAAAGGTACAACAAGCTAAAGCCTTGCAAGATGCCTATGCTGCCGAGAAATTGGCTGAAAATGCCCGTGCCGAACGCGAACGCTCAACTCAACAGGCAAACGTGATTGTACCCGAAGAAATTGAAAAAACACGTCGTATTATCGAAGCTCAAGCCGAAGCCGAAAGAATCAGAGAAAATGCCAAAGGGGAAGCCGATGCTATTTTTGCTAAAATGGATGCCGAAGCAAGAGGATTGTACGAAATACTTACCAAACAAGCTGAAGGTTACGATCGCATGGTGAAAGCTGCCGGAGGCGATGCTCAAAGTGCTTATAGTTTGCTGCTCGTAGAAAAACTGCCCGAATTGGTTAAAACGCAGGTGGAAGCTATCAAAAATATCAAGATTGATAAAATTACTGTTTGGGATAGCAATAATGCTAAAGACGGAAAAACATCAACTGCTAATTTTCTTTCCGGTTTGATGTCGTCCGTTCCGCCACTCAACGACTTGTTTAACCAAGCCGGAATGAATTTACCCGAATATCTGAAAGGTAAATCCGAGGTGATGGAAGTGAAAGCCGAAGAGGTAAAGGAAGAAAAGAAAGACACGAAAAAAGCAGAAAAATAGATAAACCCTAGTATTTAAATGTGAAGGAAACCGAAATTTGACTTGAGATAGTCGGATTTCGGTTTTTTTGCACAATATAAAATTGTGCTTCTTTATCCCTATTTCACAATGGAATAAAGTTGTTATATATCAATTTTGTTATTTATTGAAAATATATTTTAGGAAACATAAAAGCTTTGTATTAGATTTGCAGCTCAAATAAAAGAATCTGTTAACATCTAAATTCTGAAAAGCATGAATTTATCTACTACGCTAACCAATAATAATCGTATCGAAAT
>DAIOHI010000023.1:0-322 GCA_036744815.1 Paludibacteraceae bacterium | reverse complement strand
ATCAAGAGGACACTTAAGTTTTACTCTTTAAACAGAAGATCACATTGAAGGAGGTGCACCTCCTTCAATGTGATCTTTAAATAAAATGGTTAGTTATGCTACAAAGTTGGGACTTAACAGAGTCATGATAATGATCAGGACTAACTGCGGGTATCATTTTTGCAAGGATACTCGTCCAAATATACAGATTCTAAACTTGCAGCTTTGATGTTTTCTTTGTATTATTTTTCAAACTCTTCGTTGACAATTTTGCACATTCTTTGATAGTGCGCTTCCATGTCTTGAAGAAGTTTCAATTGCGCTTTTGTACGCTGCAAATTAT
>DAIOHI010000022.1:0-14865 GCA_036744815.1 Paludibacteraceae bacterium | reverse complement strand
ATAGAACATTTCATTAAACTCTTTCAATGTGTCTAACACATTCGAGCGAACGTTAATGAAATGTTCTATTCCAAGAGCTTTCAAGTCGTCCGTGCAAGCCGGCGCACCGGCAATGACGAGGATTTCTTTTCCTTTCGTCAGTTCGTAAGCTTGCGGTGCAAGTTCAGCGTATTCATCGTCGCTTGAGCAAACAACAATAATCTCAGCATTTGCTTTGCGAGCTGCTTCAACTCCTTCTTCGATGGTTTTGAAACCTAAGTTATCGACAACTTCGTAACCTGCGCAAGCAAAGAAATTGCAAGAGAATTGCGCACGAGCCAAACGCATAGCCAAATTACCGATAGTCAACATAAAGGCTTTCGGACGTTTCGCTGCGCTTTCTACCGCGAAACGAAGCGTTTCGAATTCGGCGGCTTCGCGATTAGGAAGAAGCAATTCTGTTCCGTCGTTGCAATCGGAACAAGACGCGTCGTCTTTACGTTCCACTTTTTGCGAGGCAGTTTCCGTGAAGTTAGGGAATTGATTGGTTCCCAACAATACTTCTTTGCGGCTCGAAACGGCTTTGAAACGAGAAGCTGCCGTTGCTTTTACAGCTTTTTGTATATTTCCTTCAACAACTTCAGCGAAAAATCCTTTTTCTTCCGTCGCAAGGAAAATCTCCCAAGCTTTAGCAGCTATTTCGTTAGTCAATGTTTCGATATAATACGAACCAGCGGCAGGATCAGCCACTTTATCGAAATGAGATTCTTCTTTCAATAATAATTGTTGATTGCGTGCTATGCGTTCCGAAAATTCATCCGAAGCTTTATAAGCCGAATCGTAAGGAATAACGGTCAATGAATTAACTCCACCAAGTGCGGCACTCATAGCTTCGGTTTGCGTGCGGAGCATATTCACATTCGCATCAAAAATGGTCATATTAAACCAAGTTGTTTCGGCATGAATGTACATTTTCGCAGCTTCTTTATCATTTGTGTATTCGTTAACGATCAACGCCCACAACCAACGAGCTGCACGGAATTTGGCAATTTCCATAAAATAGTTGCTTCCCACACCGAAAGTAAAGCGAATGCTTTTTGCGGCTGTCGCGGCATCAATTCCATTATTTACCAACATCGAAAGATATTCGTTTCCCCAAGCCAATGTGTAGCCAAGTTCTTGCGCACAATAAGCGCCTGCGTTGCTCAACGTTACACCATTTACCGTTACCGCATGATAATTCGGCAATTCGGCAAGAGCTTTTGTTGTTTCAACAAGGCGTTCGGCAACAAATTCCGCAGTCAGCTTTTTGCCTTCGAGCAACATGCGATTGATCGGATCAAGATTGATTGAACCTTGTAATTTGGATAAGTCGTATTTTTTTGATTTGTAGTAATCGGTAAGAATTGCAGCTAAGTCGGCAGCACGGCGAACGCAGATGCGGAAATTTAGTTCAACGCAGTCGGCGGCAATGCCTTCGAGTAAAGTTGCGATATACTCGGGATTCAGTTCTTTTTTGTTTAAACGAAAAGCTAAAGAAGTGATGCCTTTATTCAAAACATCCAATGCTTTTTTGTTAGCTTCCTTTGCGTTTCCTACAATAAGATTTTGTCGGACAAGCCATTCGTTTGATTTTCCGGTGCCTTGTACATAAGGAAATTCACCGGGAGCAAGCTTGTCGGTTTTTAGTTTTTCAATGTCTTGCTCTCTGTAAAAAGGCATTACATTAAATCCTTCGTTGGTTCTCCAAACAAGCTTTTTGTTAAAATCAGCTCCTTTTAAGTCGGCGTTTACCTTTTCCATCCATTGCTCGGTGCTTACAGGAGGAAAATCAGCCAATAAGTTTAATTTGTTTTCTGCCATAATATTAAATTGTTTTTAGCGGCTGCAAATTTAGTTATTTAAGTTTAGTATTCTATCTTTTTTACCGCTAAATATCCATATTCTGTGTATAGCTTAATAAAAAGCAAAAGGATAAAATTATTGATTTCATCCTTTCATTGGTTTTTGTATTTAAATTCTTATTGTAAATTTTTTTAATCGTTCGTCGAGCATCTCTTGAGGAATAATTTTTTTTATGCTCTCGGCTATCGCATTCAGCATTCCTTCGCGGACAAAATCGTTGCGAATGATTATTGAAATTTCACGGGTAGCTTCAGGATTCACTATTCGACGAACGTTTTTCTTTTGTTCATCCGAAAGCAAACCAATATGTAATTCAGGGATAATCGTATATCCGCCATTTGCATCAACAATTTTCACTAAAGTATCAATACTTCCGGCTTCGTAAGTTGTGGAATAATTCAGTGGTTTTTTCTCGCAAAAAGTAAAAACTTGATTTCTAAGGCAATGCCCTTCTTCCAACACCCACAATCGATCCAAAGGAATATCGGATGGAGAAAGTTCTTCTTGCTGATAAATAGGCTCGGAAGGAGAAATGTAAGCCACAAAATGTTCGTAATATAAAGGTATTTCCAAAAAATTGGGATTATTTAGCGGAGTGGCAAGGATTGCCATGTCGATTTCCGCTAAGCGTAATTTTTCGATAATCGTATCCGTCCGCGTTTCGCTTATTTTAGCAGCAATAGATGGATAATCCCGTCTCATCAATCCGATAAGTTGAGGTAAAAGATAAGGCGCAACAGTTGGGATAATAGCCAAATTCAACGAGCCTGAAAGCGAACCTTTCTCAGCTTCAACTCCGGCTATAAGCTGGTTTACATGAAACATAATTACCTGAGCTTGCTTCAGAATTTTCTGTCCGATTTCGGTCGGTTCAATCGGATGTTGCGCGCGATCAAATATTTTACTGTCCAATTCCTCTTCCAGTTTCTGAACCATCGCACTCAGCGTGGGTTGAGTTACGCCGCACATTTCCGCCGCACGAACGAAATGACGCGTTTTATCCAACGCTAAAATATATTCTAATTGTTGAAGTGTCATCTTTTTTGTTTTATAGTTTTTTTCAATGCAAATATAATCTTTTATTTATAATTCTTGTATAATATTTCATGATAAAAAACAGATAAACGTATAGGAAACAATTGTTTTTAGTTCTTTATTGTCAGCAAAAATGACCTTGATCGATTCAAAAAAAGAAGATAAAGCAAGCTTTCTGAAAAATCAACAGTATTCGGGCATTACATTTGTATTAAAATTACTACTTTTGCAGGAAAATTCATGCAATCATAAAACACCCATTGACATGTCCACGTCTTCAAACTCCGATTTTAAAATTTTTGCCGGTACAAACAGCCGGAATCTTGCCGAAAAAATTTGTCAAAGTATTGGTACTCCACTTGGGAATATGATCATCCAGCGTTTTTCCGATGGTGAATTTGCCGTTTCCTACGAAGAATCAATACGCGGTCAGTACATTTATTTGGTTCAATCCACCTTTCCGAATTCGGATAATTTAATGGAATTACTTTTAATGATTGATGCAGCCAAGCGTGCTTCGGCTTACAAAATCATTGCTGTTGTTCCATATTTCGGATGGGCGCGTCAGGACAGGAAAGACAAACCGCGCGTATCGATCGCAGCCAAACTAATAGCAGATATGCTCGGAGTTGCCGGGATTGATCGATTGATTACTATGGATTTACATGCCGATCAGATTCAAGGATTTTTCAATGTTCCGGTTGATCACCTTTACGGTTCAACGATTTTTGTTCCTTATATCAAATCATTAAAATTAAAAGATTTGGTAATTGCCTCACCGGATGTGGGCGGAACAAAACGCGCCGGCTCTTATGCCAAACATTTGGGTGCTCCGATGGTGATTTGCTACAAAACGCGCGAAAAAGCCAACGTTATCGGCGAAATGAGAATTATTGGTGATGTAAAAGGAAAAGATGTGATTATTACCGATGACATGGTGGATACTGCCGGAACGCTGTGCAAAGCAGCCGACTTGATGATAGAAAATGGAGCAAAAAGTGTTCGAGCCATTGTTTCGCACGGAATTATGTCGGGCAAAGCAAAAGAGAACATTATGAATTCGGCTTTAAGTGAAATCGCTTTTACCGATTCCATTCCTTTCGATGCGCAACTTTGCCCGAAAGTAAAAATACTTTCCATCGCCGAAGTATTTGCCGATACCATACAGCGGGTTCAGGAACATAAATCCATCAGCGAACAATATCTGATGTGAAATTTTCCGCATAAATACATAGATTAGAACAAGCAAAAACGACTCTGTTGACTTCGACCAGATTTCACAGAGTCGCTTTTTATTTCCGGAAAACAAAGAAAATGAAAGACATGCTTGTGAAGCAAATATTTTATTCGTATCTTTGCGCCTCTTTTCTAAAATAAAAAACAAGTTTAAAAACTTAAAAGTAAAACAGTATGTTGAATCATTATGAAACCGTTTTCATTTTAACTCCCGTTTTATCTGATGTTCAGATGAAGGAAGCGGTAGAAAAGTTCAAGTCCATTTTGACTGAAAATGGCGCGAACATTACCAATGAGGAGAACTGGGGTTTACGCAAATTGGCTTACCCGATTCTCAAAAAGTCCACAGGTTTTTATTCCCTGCTTCAATTTGATGCAGAGCCTTCTGTTGTCGCTGCTTTGGAAACACAATTCCGCCGCGACGAACGCGTTATTCGTTTCTTAACTTTCCGTTTGGATAAATACGCTTACGAATACGCTGAAAAAAGAAAAAACAAATCAAAAGAAACAATTAAGGAGAATTAAACCATGGCAAAGAACGAAGACATCAGATATTTGACTCCTCCGACGGTGGACGTTAAAAAGAAAAAATACTGCCGTTTCAAAAAAAGCGGTATTAAATATATCGATTATAAAGATCCTGAATTTTTGAAAAAATTCTTGAACGAGCAAGGAAAAATTCTTCCTCGCCGCCTTACAGGTACTTCGTTGAAATATCAACGTAAAGTAGCCCAAGCTGTAAAAAGAGCACGCCATTTGGCATTGCTTCCTTATGTAACCGATATGTTGAAATAAAAAAAGGAGGACAAAAGAATGGAAGTTATATTGAAAGAAGACGTTATCAACCTTGGCTACAAAGGTGACATCGTAAAAGTAAAAGACGGATACGGACGCAACTTTCTTATCCCGACGAAAAAAGCGGTTATCGCAAGCGAATCGGCAAAGAAAATGTTGGCAGAAGACAACAAACAACGCGCTCACAAATTGGAACGTATCAAAACAGAAGCTTTTGAATTGGCTGAAAAATTGAAAGACCTCAGATTGACAGTTGGAGCAAAAACAAGCACAACCGGAAAAATTTTCGGAGCTGTAGGTCCAATCCAAATTGCAGAAGCCCTCGACAAAGCCGGATATGCGGTAGACAGAAGAGTTATTGTATTGAAAGAACCGGTAAAAGAAATCGGACAATACAAAGCAACATTGAAACTTCACAAAGAAGTAACACTCGAAATCGACTTCGAAGTAGTTTCAGAATAACAAAGCACTCAACAGACGAAAACAGGCAGTAACACTAAATTTGTTACTGCCTGTTTTTCATTAAAAGCTATTTTACTGACGAAAGCTATCGAATTTTCTTTCGATATCAAATCAAAAATAAAATTTAAATACTATATTTGTGAATTGACTGAAGGAGCTTTTATTCTGAAAAACAGAGCTTAATCAAAAGCTTATTAAACAAAAAACGGGTTGTAGTGTTTAAAGAGAAAATAGACAAACAATTCATCTAAATTGAATAATCATGGAAGTAAAACGTCTTTTTGACCTTTTGGATAATTACCTCGAAAAATATCCGAATCAGGATGCTGCTTTGGCAGCCAAACGAAATGGAGAATGGCGGAAGTTTAGCATACAAGAATATGCTGAGCTGACTAACAACATAAGTTACGGGATGCTGAAGCTGGGCATTAAGCCGGGCGACAAAGTGGGAATTGTAAGCGGAAATTGTCCGGAATGGAATATGCTCGACTTTGCCGCGATGCAAATCGGTGCCATCTCGATTCCTATTTATCCGAACATCAGTCAACAGGATTACACGCATATATTGAATCATGCCGAAATGAACATGATTGTTTTCGATGGAAAAGGATTGAGTCATAAACTTAAAAGCATTTTCCCCGAAGCAAAAACATTGTCGCATATCTACACTTTCTTCGATCAAGACGACGAATATCCGATATTGAACGATATAATAAAATTGGGGAAAGAAAATCCTCAACCCGAAAAATTGAAAGAACTGAAAGCGTCAATTAAAGAAAGCGATCTTGCTAGTATTATCTACACTTCGGGAACGACAGGAAGTCAGAAAGGAGTTATGCTTTCGCACAGCAACATCGTGAACAACTTCAAAAATGTGGCTCAAATTCCAGCCGATTGGAACAAAACTGCTCTCAGCTTTCTTCCTATGTGCCACGCTTACGAACGAATGTTGGTGTATTTGTATCATTATTTGGGAATGTCGATTTATTATGCTGAGAGTTTAGCCACGATTGCTGAAAACATCAAGGAAGTAAATCCGACGATGATGAGCTGCGTTCCGCGCCTTCTCGAAAAAATATACGACAAATTATATTTGACAGGAAAAACACTTCCTTTTATACAGAAAACGCTTTATTACTGGGCGTTCAATCTTGCTACAAAATACCAGCTCGAAGGTATGAGTTCCTTCTATAATTTGCAACATAAATTAGCCGACAAACTCATTTATTCGAAGTGGCGTGCTGCCATCGGAGGACATTTCGACATCGTAGTTTCAGGCGGTTCAGCTATACAATCACATATCGCTTCTTTCTTTTCTGCTATCGGAATGCCTGTTTTCGAAGGTTATGGATTGAGCGAAACTTCGCCGGTTATCGCGGTAAGCCAGCGTGGTAAAAACGGACGGAAATTCGGAACTGTAGGACCTCCGCTTCCGGGAGTTGAAGTAAAATTGGGAGAACAAAATGAAATCATTTGTCGCGGACACAATGTGATGATGGGTTATTATAAAGATCCGGAACTTACTGCTGAGGTAATTGATAAAGACGGATGGTTTCACACCGGCGATATTGGAAAATTTACACCCGAAGGGCAATTGAAAGTAACGGGAAGACTGAAAAGTTTATTCAAAACATCTTTTGGGAAATATGTAAATCCACAAGCTGTAGAATCAAAATTTACCGAATCGCCCTTAATTGAAAACATGATTGTGTTGGGCGAAAACAAGAAATTTGCCGCGGCGCTTATTGTTCCCGATTTTGTTTATCTGAAATCGTGGTGTCAACGCCAAAATCTTCCATACACAAGTAATGAAGAAATATTGACAGAGCCGACCGTCGTAAAGCGCTATCAAGAAGAAGTGAAGAAATACAACGAGTTTTTTGGCGATTACGAAAAAGTAAAACGTTACGAATTACTTTCAGAAGAATGGACGCAGGCAAACGGACATCTTTCGCCAACATTGAAAATAAAACGTAATGTTATTCAAGAGCATTACGCCGGAAAAATAGAAAAACTTTTTTCATAAACTCAAAACAACAATTTATTTATGTGCTGAAATTTTACTTTCAGCACATATTTTTGGATTTCAATTCAGATGCATTTTCGTTATTTTTTATACTGTTCGTACAAAGGCACAAATTATTGCGGATGGCAAGTTCAACCGAACGGAGTTTCGGTTCAGGAAGTGCTTACAAATGCTTTACAGACGATATTGAGAAATAAAGAAATTGAAATTGTTGGTGCCGGACGAACCGACGCCGGTGTTCATGCTGAGCAAATGGTTGCTCATTTCGACTTACCCGAAACTTTAGGCAACACATTTTTTCTAGTTGAAAAACTGAATGCTTTTTTACCTAAAGATATTGCAGTAAGCAAAATCCTTTCTGTACAATCGGATGCTCATGCTCGCTTCGATGCTCTTTCGCGCCGTTACGAATATCGTGTCAGCACAGAGAAAAATGCATTTCAAACGGATTTACTTGTAAAAGTAAAACCCTCGCTCGATTTCGATAGAATGAACGAAGCTGCCAAATGCTTGATGAATTACCGCGACTTTACCAGTTTCAGCAAACTACATACTGATGTAAAGACAAATAACTGTGTTATCAATCACGCCTTTTGGAAACAGCAAAACGTAGCCGAATGGATCTTCAGCATCGAAGCCGATCGCTTTCTGCGCAATATGGTTCGGGCAATTGTTGGAACTTTATTTGAAGTTGGTAAGGGAAAATTAACCGTTAACGATTTCAAACAAATCATCGAAGCTAAAGACCGATGCAAAGCCGGTTCATCGGCTCCGGCACATGGCTTGTATTTGGTGGAAGTAAAATATCCTGAGGCGATTTACAATTTATAATTTTAGATTTACGATTTTGGATTTACTCGAAGAATACATAGTCAATCATTCCGAAGCGGAACCAGAATATCTGCGTCGCATCAACAGAGCCACTCATTTGCGTTTGATTAATCCACGAATGCTTTCGGGACATTTACAAGGACGATTTTTAGCGATGCTTTGTAGAATAATGCAACCAAAACGAGTATTGGAACTCGGAACTTTTTCAGGCTATTCGGCACTTTGCATGGCAGAGGCAATGCCCGATGAAGGCATATTGCATACAATAGAAATTGACGATGAATTGGAAGATTTCATTCGGGAAAATTTAGCTTCAGTCGATTTCGGAAAAAAAATCCATCTGCATATCGGCGATGCTGTCGAAGAAATTCAAAAGTTGGACGAAACTTTCGATTTGATTTTTATGGATGCCGATAAGCGACAATATCTGACTTATTACGAATTAACGTTTTCGAAACTAGCAAAAGGCGGTATCATTTTAGCCGACAATACACTTTGGAGCGGAAAAGTTGTTGAGCCTCTCGTGCACAACGATAAGCAGACAAAAGCGCTGTTGGAATTTAACGAATTTATAGCGAAAGACGAGCGGGTCGAAAAAATTATTCTACCTTTGCGCGATGGTTTAACCATTATCAGAAAGAAATAATGTACATATACGAATTAGCTTTTAAGGTGCGCGATTACGAATGCGACCTGCAAGGAATTGTCAATAATTCTGTTTATCAAAAATACTTAGAACATACGCGACACGAATTTCTGATCGAAAATGGCATCAGCTTTTCCGATTTGCACGATCAAGGCGTCGATGCAGTAGTTGCTCGTGTTGATATTTCTTATAAAACATCGCTTCGTCCGGGCGATTCTTTTCTCTGCCGTCTTGGCGTAAAAAAAGAAGGTGTAAAATATGTTTTTCATCAAGATATTTTGCGTCAGCCCGATAATGCCGTATGCATCAAAGCCAAAGTAGAAACTGTTACCGTGATAAACGGAAAATTAGCAAAAGGCTTTCCTTCTTTCGACGAGTTGGTTGCACGTAGCGAAGCTGCCGAAAAGTAGAACTATTTAGTAAAAACGAGCGTTATATCTGGATAACGAAATTTAATTCTTTATATGTCAAACAACGAATTTTTAGAAAAAGAAGAACAAATCGTACGAATGCTCCGCACGGTATTCGATCCCGAAATTCCGGTAAATATTTACGATTTAGGATTAATTTATAATATAGATTTAGCCGAAAACGGAATACTCAATATTGATATGACGCTGACAGCGCCTAATTGCCCTGCCGCCGATTTCATTATGGAAGATGTACGGATGAAAACCGAATCGGTCGAAGGTGTGAAAGAAGTAATTGTAAACCTTGTTTTCGAACCTTCGTGGGACAAAGATATGATGAGCGAAGAAGCAAAATTAGAATTGGGATTTTTGTAATGGAAAACGCCAAGCAAGATAAAAAGATATTTTTTATTTCCGATGCGCATTTGGGCTCTCGTTTGGTAAGTAATCCGCGCGAACATGAGATGAAGCTTGTGGCTTGGCTCGATAGCGTAAAAAACGACGCAAAAGCCATTTATCTGCTTGGCGATATGTTCGATTTTTGGTTCGAGTACAAAACCGTTGTTCCCAAAGGTCATGTGCGCTTTCTTGGGAAGTTAGCCGAACTTGTGGACGCTGGCATTGAAATTCATTTTTTTATCGGCAATCACGATTTATGGACTTTTGGTTATCTGGAGAATGAAATAGGATTGATCGTTCATCGCGAACCTTGCGAAATTACGTTGAATGGAAAACGCTTTTATCTGGCACATGGCGATGGATTGATGACCGAAAATGAAAGAGGTTTCAAAATTATCCGTAAGATATTTCATAGTCGTTTTTGCCAAGAATTATTCCGTTTGCTTCCTCCTCAAATCGGTCAGGAATTTGGTTTCCGTTGGTCGAAAAGCAACCGCGAAATTATTAGCGGAACAGAAAATAAATTCCTTGGTGAAGACAAAGAGCATCTTGTTGTCTTTGCGAAGAAATATTCCGAAACTCATTCCATAGATTATTTTATTTTCGGACATCGGCATATTTTGCTTAACTTGCAACTTCCCAATAAATCGCAAGTTGTTATTCTTGGCGACTTTATTTCTATTTTTTCCTATGCTGTTTTCGATGGAGAAAATCTCAATATCGAAATCTTCGAATAAAAAAAGCTCTTCAATTTGTGAAGAGCTTTTTTCTTTTATTCTTAATAAGAATGTCCCGTATCGTCCAAATCTTTCGTGTCGATAGGCGTGCGTTCCAAGGCTCGCCAAGCATAGAATATATAAGCCAAAACAAAAGGTATCAAGAGCGAAACATAAGACATTACCTTCAATGTAAATGGACTTGATGATGAATTAAATATCGTCAAAGAACTTTGCAGATCGGCGGTTGATGGATAATAAGATGTGTTGTTGTAACCTGCGATCAAAAACAAGCAACAAACCGTTACAACAGTTCCAACTCCAGTAAACCAAATTCCTTTTTTGAAACCTTTTTTAAACATCGTCAATATTATTCCGGCTAATACCGCTACAACTCCCAATAGGAATAAGACAAGAATTATCGGCATTTCAATCAAATTGAAAAAGTATTTGTATTTAAGCATGTAAACTTCCTGTGTTTCGGGATTTACCGCAAAACCTTCGGAAAGCAAAGTCCAAATAACAAATGCCAAGAAGAATACAACAAAGGGAATTGCGTTGTAATACAGGAATTTATGTGAACGTTTTTCCAACACGGGGTGATTCAATCGATTGATAAAGAAAAGTACGGCTGATGTGCGAGCAAGGAAGAAAACAGCCAAGCCCAGCATCAAATTCTGAACATTTGCCAAAGCTTCCAGTCCGTGCCATGCCGTTCCCCAAGAACTGATGATCGGCGCGGAAAGATTCGTTATATTTGCTTTGTTAACCGTGAAATCGGAGCCGGTAAAAAATGTTGCTACTGCCACACCGAGTACAAATGTCCCAATCAATCCGTTGAAGAATAAGAAGCCTTGATAAGTTCTTTTACCTAACAGATTGTTTGGCTTCGATTGAAATTCGTAAGCAACTGCCTGAAGAACAAAACTTAGCAAAATGATAATCCACACCCAATAAGCTCCTCCAAAACTGGTTGAATAAAACAGAGGGAAAGAAGCGAAAAAAGCACCTCCGAAGGTTACCAACGTGGTAAATGTGTAATGCCATTTACGTCCAAATACATTTACAAGCAAGCGTTTTTCTTCCTCTGTTTTCGAGAGCGAAAAAACCATCGATTGCCCTCCTTGCACAAAAAGTAAAAAGGTTAATAATCCGCCTAAAAGCGAAATCAAAAACCACCAATAATGTTGCAAAAATTCGTATGTCATAATTGTATCCTTTATATTTTTATTAATTAATTCCTCAATTTACTACTTTGTCATAAGTAAAATAGCAAATCTTTTAATGGTAATTATTTTTCCGGTTCCGGACCTTTTTTAATTTGTTTCAACATAATCATTACTTCGGCAATGAGTAAGATCGTAAATAAGGCTAAGAAGATGAAGAAAGTCAATTTTACCGAATTTACGGGTATGTTCGAAACCGCAGCTTGAACGGGCAATACATCCTGAATTGCCCAAGGTTGGCGACCAACTTCAGCAACAATCCATCCTGCTTGTCCGGCAATATATGCCAACGGAATGCTCAATAAAGAAATCCATTGCAGCCAGCGTTGTTTTTCGAAATTCTTTTTGTACGAAAAGAAAATTGCCAATATAAATAATGCGATAAAGAAAATACCTAAAGCAACCATTATATGGAAAGAATAAAACACCAAAGGAACATTAGGAATCAGATCTTCAGGCTTATCCAAATATCCGTATCCAAAATAACTATAGTTTTCGTAAAGTTCGGCTTTGTGCAGTTCCGAAGCATTAGCATCTTTTTCCTCTTTTGCTTTCTGATAGTTTTCTAAAGAAGCCATTGCTTCTAGTCCTCGTGTTTTTTTCTCCTCGAAAGACAAAGCGGTTGTTCCATCCGGCAGTTCATAACCTCCTTCAATAATATTCTTTATTCCAGGAACAAAAGCTTCGCTATCTTTATAGGACAACCACGACAAAAATCCGGGTATAGGAACTTTTATCGGTATTAACAAGGGAGTGACATCATCATCGTAATGTTCTTTTTTAGGATTCACAATTCCAAAAGCGAGCAAATCGGCTTTTTCCTGACCTTCGTAAAGTCCTTCCATTACCGCCAATTTCATTGGTTGTTGTTGAGCCACATGGTAAGCTGAGTTATGTCCGGTAGTTAAAAGTAAAATCGAAGCAACAATTCCAAAAATTGAAGCAACTAGAATACTTCTTTTGGCAAAATCAATATCGCGTTTTTTCAATAAAAACCACGAACTGACACCGATAACAAACACAGAACCAAGTACCCAAGCCGAAATAATTGTGTGGAAAAATTTATTGATTGCTACGGGAGAAAACAGAATACTCCAAAAGTCAATCATTTCATTGCGGACACTATCGGGATTGAACAACGTTCCAACCGGATATTGCATCCAAGCATTGGCTACCAGAATCCACAAAGCTGAAATACTTGCTCCTAAAGTTGTGAGCCAAGTAGAAGCCAAGTGAGCACCTTTGCTTACTTTTTTCCATCCGAAGAACATGATGGAAATAAATGTTGCTTCCATGAAGAAAGCCAAAATACCTTCGATGGCTAATGGCGCACCAAAAATATCGCCAACAAACCAGCTGTAGTTCGACCAATTGGTTCCAAACTCAAATTCCAAGATGATTCCGGTGGCAACACCGATCGCGAAATTAATACCGAATACAATCATCCAAAACTTTGCAGCTTTCTTCCATTCTTCTTTTCCCGTTTTCACATAAATGGTTTCCATAACCGACATGATTACACCCAAACCAAGTGTCAACGGAACAAATAGCCAATGATACATCGCAGTCATTGCAAATTGTGCCCGCGACCAGTCTACTAAATTCACATCCAATAATTCCATACTAAATTTCGTATTAGTTATTAAATAAAGATTATTTTGTTCGTTCGATTAATTCTTTTCGCACATAATCCGATCGACTTTCATCGTCGTCGAAATTTGTTTTTAAAAAATTGGGGAAGAAAAACACTTTCAAAATGGCGAACATGATGAAAAGTTTTAAGAGGGCAATTGTCCAAAGGGTTTTTCCGACCGTCATTTGAGAAAAGCCGTCGCGGTAAAACCAATAAAAATTCTTCAAAAATTGTGGCATCTTCATTCTGTATTGATTTTTAGCTTTTGTATTTGCGACAAATATATCAATTTCTTTTAACAAAAATAAATATATCACAAACTATTTTTACTACACATTTAAATTCATTACAAATATCGTTCCTTTTTTTTCTAAAAATAAAAAATCTTCTAAATATGTCATTAGAAGATTTTTTGCTTCTCGAAAAAGCTGTATTTATCTCGATTTTCTTTTTTTTATTTAAGAGCTTGTCTAAATTTTACCGAAAATAGTTTTTGGTCAAAACATCCATTCTATTATACAGCTATATTTAAAATTACATGATCAAAATGGCGAAATATAATATTTCATAAATTAATTGATTTATAGCAAATCAGCCCTATCTTTTTACTATTTTATGCATAATTCCATTCACTTCAAGAATATAAGATCCCTGTGTATAAGCCGACAAATCTATCTCATTGCTCTGCATCTGCTGTATCAAAATACCTTGCAAGGTAAACAAGCGCAATTGCGGGATGTCTTCATTTGAACTTTCAATAAATACTTTATCTACAGTTGGATTGGGATAGATATTTATATTTTCTATTTTTTGATTTGTGCTTTCGGTAACTTCATCTGTCTTTGTAATAAAAGACCAGGTAATATCATCTGCTTGTCCTTTTACAGAACCTGCCGGAATCGTTACCGTATATCTTGTATCGTAATTGAAGTTGGCATGTGCAACTTTAAGAACATTGTTCTCAATATACGCTTGCACATTACTTAGTTCTTCATTATAAGTGGTCGAAATAATTTTTATACCACTCAAATCAAAGGCGGTAATATCAGATTCGAAAGTAACCGTAACTGCAGCATTCACATCAACGTTGATTGCATTAATCTGCGGTGTAACCGGATAAAATGGTTTTATTTTCACATCGTCAATATACCAATTGTCTCCGCCATTTGCGGCATACCAGAAAGCAAGGCGAAAATCTTGTCCGGCATAATCGTCCAATGACAGCACTATTTTCTGATATACCTCTCTCACTTCTCCATATTTGAGATTTAATTTTTTAAGTTCAACATATTCATTGTGTACAGGGTCTATTTCTCCTGTTGATAACATAAGGGCGCTACGCACATTAGCACCAGAGTGTTGGTTGCGAGACCAAAACTCTAACACAAAACGTCCTTCAGGAAGTGATATTAGAGGAGTTACTAACCAAGAATTTATTGCTCCGCCCGCAGAACTCCATCGTGGCTGCAAATAACATTTTGAACCGGAATAAGCTTCTTCCGGAGTTCCTTTTAGCATCCACGACATCCCATTTGTGATATCCAATCTATAAATAGCCCAACAGTC
>DAIOHI010000021.1:0-15263 GCA_036744815.1 Paludibacteraceae bacterium | reverse complement strand
GGATCATTTGTTTCAGTTGTTCAGCATATTTGATATATTCATCGGTTACTTCTTTAGAGTTTTTAAACTGAACATATCCCCAGTTTCTATCCGTTTGCCACAAATGTCCTTCGAGTGGTAGTCCGATACCTCCGTATTCGCCCAAAACAGTTACTCTTTCTGCATCGTACAAATACATATCCGGACCGGGATAATTGTGCAAATCAAGCATATCGCCCGTGCGATAATGATTTCCTCCACTGGCAGGATTTACCAAACGGGAAGAATCGTAAGCTTTCGTCCATTCAGTAATTTCTGCTGTTTTGAATTGCCCCCAAGCTTCGTTAAAAGGAACCCAAACTACAATCGAAGGATAGGAATAAAGATAATCCATAATTTCTTTCCATTCCTTGCGGTAATTAGCTTCTGATTCAGCAGAACGGATCAACTCTGAACCATTGAAATAATTGCGGTTTTGCCATTGAGGAGAGCGGTCGCCGTTAGGCATATCTTGCCAAACAAGAATACCCAATCGATCGCAATGCGTGTACCAACGAGCAGGCTCTACTTTCACATGCTTGCGAATCATATTGAAACCAAAATCCTTGGTCTTTTTTATATCATAAAGTAAAGCTTCGTCAGTCGGAGCAGTATAAAGTCCGTCGGGCCACCAACCTTGATCGAGCGGACCAAAATGGAAATAATCTTTATTGTTCAACTGCATGCGCACAATACCGTTGGTATCTCTTTTTGTGGAAATTTTGCGCATGGCAGCATAACTTTTCACTTGATCAACCACTTTTCCGTTGCTGTAAAGATTAATTTGCAAATCGTACAAGAAAGGCGATTCGGGCGACCAAAGTTTAGCTTTGGGAATGTTCAACTCTAGACTTTGACCGGCAGCCGCTTTTGCAACTGAAACTTGCTGTGTGCCGTCAAAAACGAGGACTTCTATAACATCAGCCTTTACTACATTTTCGGTACAGACGTTTACTGTCAAACGATTTTTATCAATATCAGGAAGCATTTTTACATTAATAATGTGTTTCGTCGCAACAGGCTCTAGCCAAACTGTTTGCCAAATACCACTAACGGGCGTGTACCAAATACCTTCGGGATTACTTACCTGCTTTCCGCGAGGCTGATAACCTTTATCTGTTCCATCCCATACTTTCACAACCAATTTTTGCTCACCTTGCTTCAAAAAAGGAGTGATATTAAAGGAAAAAGGAGTATAACCACCCGTATGCGATCCGACTTTTATATCGTTAAGATAAATCTCCGCTTTCCAATCCACTGCGCCAAAATGCAATAGCACATCTTTAGTCTTCCATTTAGAAGGGATGCTAAATGTACGTTTGTACCAAAGTTCGTTCTGATTTCCGAGCTCTTTTTGTACGCCCGAAAGGCTTGATTCTACGGCAAAAGGCACTAAAATCTTTCCTTGAAAAGCATTTGGTTCATTTTGTCCGATCGGCAAGATGGCATAATCCCACAGACCGTTTAGATTCTGCCAATCACCACGCTCCATGATCGGACGGGGATATTCGGGCAGTACGTTACTTGGATTTAAAGTTTCAGCCCATGGGGTTTTGAGTTTGTCGCCCTGTGGCTGCCATTGAGCAAGAAGATTAACCGCTAAAAACAAAGCAGTTAGGATAAATACATTTCTTTTCATTTGTCGTTATTTTAATTTTAATATTAAATTACATCTGCATCGAAGATAGGCTCATATTAGCATTGATAATATGAAGGTATGGTATTTGTCAATTTTAGTCCTTCGTTGTGGGACCTTTAACCAATAGACGCCCGTCTTCGTCAATTTCCATTTTATCAACAAACACAACACGCTTATCGCCCGTTTCTTGTGTCCGCCCGTGATAAACACAAAGCATCTCTCCGTTTGCTAAAGTCAACACCATGTTGTGTCCTGTTCCGGTAACTTTACCTCCCTGTTCTACATTTTTTTGCAAAACAGGATTGTTAGACGCTTTTTCAAATGGTCCTAAGGGATTTTTTGATGTAGCATATCCTACAGCATAATTGGCTCCACCGAAAAAATTTGCCGAGTACATCATGTAATACAAATCTCCTTTTTTGAAAACAAATGACCCTTCTGTCCATCGACGATTCACTTCACGCGAAGTAACCGAACGACTTTCCCACTCTGCCTGACGATCGCTCATCGATACCGGTGGACGCAATAGCAAAACAGGCTCGCCTATCACAGCCGAATAATCAGGTTTCAATTCCACTCCATACACCCAACTTTCTTCTATCTCGTCGAACCAAGCTTGCTCTTTTGTCCAAGTAGCAACTTCACTTTCAACCGGATGCTTGTAGCAACAACGTGAATAATAGAGGTAAACTTTTCCATTTTCGTCGTCATAATAAAGATTGGCATCAATAATCGGATAACCCGGATCGAAAACCGGTCCACCGTTCATTTCAACAAATGGACCTGTCGGAGAATCGGAAACCGCCACACCTATTTTAAAATTCTCAAGCTCGTTTGTCGGATTTTCTTTCCAATTAGCACTGTACCACAAATAATATTTACCATCTCTTTCATAAACTTCGGGCGCCCAAAAACAATCTACCGTCCATGATTCAGCTGTTGCCCCTTCGTAAATAACTCCTTCGTTCGTCCAATCAATAAGATTGTCGGATGAATAAGCTTTAAATCCATTTATTCCTTCGGTAGTACCATACATATAGTACTTTCCATCTGAAGAATGAAGAATAAAAGGATCACCAAAAGCTACCGGAAGTGGATTGTGGCTCGTTTCCTTTGTTGTGCAGGATAAAAAAACGTGGAAAAACAACACAAATGTTGGCACGAAGACTGATAATTTTTTCATGTTTAGGAAATTTTGAATAATATGCAGAACAATTATGCTATTCTAATTACTTCGGTTTCGTTGCCATTGTATTTGACTACCACCAGGTAGAAACCGGAATCGGGCAAAAGAAAAGAAAAAGGGGAAGTCCTTTTCCTGCAATATAATTGTCCATTTACTGTATATAAACTAACATTCAATATATTGCTTCCTTCAATATTTAGCATGTTATTCTTTCGAAGAATCTTCGTCTTTTGCTCAGATTTATGAGGTATGTTTGATAGAATATCTACCGGAATAAACATTAAAACATTTCCGCTTGCGCCAGTACTCCATTCGCTTATTTTTTTATCAAAATCCGAAATTCCAGATGGATTATACTGATTTAAACAACGACCAGATGCTCCTGCACGTTCAATTTCCCATGCCGGAGATAAACTATTGTTTTCTGTAGGCATTATTTTAAAATTTTCCCATGTAGATTTATTGCTTGTTGCAACATAAAATCCATCAGCAGTTTCCGAAACCTCCATTCGGGCAAGCGAACGTCCACTTTTATTTATGATCCGGTATTTATGATCCCCTGTATAGTTTGTCATTAATGAAACTTTCCACCACTGAGACGTATTTTGCTCTTCCAAACTTTTAGTAAGCAACAACTCACCTTCTCCCATGTCTTGTAAAGCTCCACCACCATCCTTGAACAATAAATAGTACCATGTTTCGTCTGTTCCATCTTCCGAACTGATGACAGGAAACTGCCCGTCGGTATCTATAATATCAAAATCGTCTTCATCTATACTTCCTCCTTCAGGTATCAATTCAAATTTATCTACATTAGGAGCCCAACCAGTATCATTTGCCAAGCGAATAACATTGCTCCCCTGATTGAGTTCTATCTCTATATCAACCGACCGCCGTGTATTCCAGCTTCCTGAATTAAGATTTTTCATCACATACGTATTTCCATTGACTATAACAGAAAGGTCTCTGTCTTCGGCAGAGAGATAATATAATCTGAATGTATATTTCCCAGCAGTAGAAACATGCACGTCTCTGTATTCAGCCCAGTTGTCAACATTGTTTCCTAGCCAACTCAATATATGACCTCCGGATGTAATTGTATCACCTTTTTTTTCGAATCGGGCATTATTTCCTTGCTTGAATGCAGAGTATTTATTTATATAAGCGTATTCGCCTTGATAACGGACTTTGTCAACCACATATTCGCCCTTGATGCGCAACATTGCCGTTCCATGGGCAGGAACCACCGTTTCATAATAATCGGTAAATTCTCCTAAGTCGCGGTGGCTCCATAAATCGCGCACAAGGGCTTTCCCACTTAGTTGTATGTCTTTAAAAGATACTCTGATTAATCTTGCCACGGATTCTGCGTTGTATAACGCGACGGCACGAACCGTTCCATGAACCTCTTCAATAGGTTTAGCATAAACCATAGATAATCCTTTCTTCGAAATTATTTCGGCTTGCAGTCCCAAAGCATCTTGATTTATGGCAATAATCTCTTCGTTTTTGAGAATATCTAAGGAAGATTGGCGCATTCCTCTAAGATTGCATCCTATCATCAGTGGCGAATTCATTATAGCCCACATACCGAAATGCGTTTTTTCTTCATCCACATTCAAGGCCCTTCCCACTTGCAACATATCCATGTCATTATATTTTCCCCAAGAAGCATAAGGGGCTAGATAGGTGTTGAGTTCGATGATGTTTTTGATGGAATTAAAATCGTTGGTTATATCCGCCGAAATACGCCATGAGTCGGCAACATCCTTTGCCCATGTGCCGGGGAAAGCCCAACGACAGATATTATAACGAAGTGTACGTCCCGACTCTTGAGCTATTTTTTTTATAATGTCCGATACGTTTGTATATGTCGTTTGTTCATCAAGCCCTTGTCGGATGGCTCCGCAATAATCCACTTTAATAAAATCGTATCCCCATGTATTGAAAAAAAGCCTTAAATCCTGTTCTTCGTATCCATACAAGCCAGCGCCTATTCCTCCTTGGTCATTCTCCGACGAATGACCACAAGTGTTTTCGCCTATTTCCGAGTAAATGCCAGGATTCAACCCTTTTGAACGAATATAATCAGCAAGAGTTTTCATTCCGTTCGGAAATTTGGAGTTTACTTGTAGATTTCCACGGCTGTCGCGTCCATTAAAAAAACCGTCATCGATATTTATCCAAGTATATCCCACATTTTTCAGTCCTAAAGAAACAGCAAAATCGGCAGTTTCTTTTATGAGTGATTCATTAATGTTTAATCCATTGGCATTCCATGAACTCCAGCCCATCATGGGTGGCTGGGAAAAAACTTTTGTAGTTGAATGCAGGCAGAGGAGCAACAATATGATTAGTGTTGCCTTTTTCATACAATTCCTGTTTTTAATTATATTTTTCATCATTACTTTTTACTATGCTAATTATTAAAAAACGGCACTAATTCCGATTCTTTTGACGGAACTCCATTAGAGATTGAAGGCCAGCCATCACTCCAAGATACATGATCCAACACGATCAGACGTCCTTTATCCGACTGTCCCTTTAAATAAGAATGGTAAAGCATCCAATTCGTGCCGTTATCATCAGTTATTATTCGTGAATTATGTCCCGGACCGGCAAAAACATTATCGCTGCGAATTAACAACTCATAATTATCGGAAAGCATATCTTTGCCTTCTTTGTTTACGTAGGGACCTAAAACATTCGCAGAACGACCTACCACAACCTTATATGTACTGTTGTCTCCCTCACAACAAGCTCCTATCGAAGCAAATAAATAAAAGTATCCTCCACGTTTATGAACGTAGGCAGCTTCAAAAGCATTACCGGCAATACGTTTTTTTTGAGACATATCTTTTACCTTTAACCCATCAGTAGTAAGCTCCACTGCATAAATACCGTTAAAACTTCCCCAAAACATATATTTTTTCCCATTATTTTCTATTATGCATGGATCTATTGAATTATGAACACCTATCTCATTACTCCTGAACATTTTGCCGCCATCGCTTATAGTTTCAAACGGACCTTCCGGCTTATCGCTTACCGCCAGACAAGTCAGCATACGATCCAACTCCTATTCCACAGGTTTCGCCTCCGCCCCATACTGACATAGAATAATACAATACATAATGATTGTCGAAATAATTGATGTCAGGCGCCCAAATTCCTGCATTTTTCTCAAAATTGGGTCTGCCTTCCGGAGTAAAAGCAAGACCGACATAATCCCAATACACCAAATTTTTTGATTTGTAAACAGTGGTTGTTCCTCCCGTTCCATACATATAAAATTCATTTCCTACCCGTATGACCGTTGGATCAGGGACATCTTCCCATAAAACGGGATTTGTAAAATAGGCTCTCGCTTCTCGCCTCAAATTGACTATATATTTTTTAGTCGAAGCATTCTGCCCCCGAACGATATATTCAACAGGATTCGTAAAATCATTAACGCTAATCCCGCTTTCCTGAACAACTCCACCGACCGTTACCACCGCATTCTTTTCTACTGTAGAAAAATGGGCTATCAACGATTTTACATTTATTAGCTGAGGTATTTCTACTCCATTTGATATCACAGCTGTTTTTGTATCTATTGTCATAGAGTATTTTGCAACAGCAGGTTCAGAAAAAGAAAATGAATTAAAGTCATTTGTCGGATTTCTTTTCTTGATAACCCTGACCTCGTAAGATTTTTGTTTTACATCCCCTTTGTACAAATCATAACGCACAGGAGAAGAAAAATCATTAAACGTAAGACCGCTAACTTGTTCTTTATTTCCAACTCTCAACTTAAGTTCCGGATTTGATACCTTAAACTGAGCAATCATCTGAGTCAAATCCGTTTCGTAAATCAAACTATCCGTATTTTCAATAACAAGCCGCTCTTCATCTATTATCAACGAACTCACAGAAGAAGCCTTATCTATTAAGTTAAAGGATACAATACTGTAAGAAGAGTCAATATTGTTACCGTTGTCTTTACAAGAAGGACAAGCTAA
The DNA here is from genome assembly GCA_036744815.1 of Paludibacteraceae bacterium. Lineage (GTDB taxonomy): Bacteria > Bacteroidota > Bacteroidia > Bacteroidales > Paludibacteraceae > H1. The sequence continues at coordinate 8,416 of DAIOHI010000021.1, read as the reverse complement.
AAGACTTATAAATATAAAAAATAAGTATCCAGCTATTATAAGACACTTGCTTCTATTTGAAATATGAATCGGGTTACTCATACACTTTTATCATAACGGAACCGTGCGAGGGAACCTTAGTTTTAAACACCTCATCAAACTTACCTAAATCCTTTTGTCGCCACAAATCTCGGACATTTCTATTTGCCGGTAAATTTATATCGCTCCATTTCACATCCATAACCTCATCTTGTGAACCCAAATTAAAAATGCCAACTGCAACACTTCCATCTTCAAGAGGCTTTACCCAAATCTGTTTATCACCATCTACAAGCATCCGTTTCGCTTGTTTTCCCAACGGATCTTGATTAATAGCAATCACTTCGGAATTGGTTAACAAATTCAAAGTAAAGTCATCAAGCTGATCCATATCACAACCGATGAGCAACGGGGCAGCCAAAAGGCTCCATAGAGTAATATGAGTGTATTGTTCATCATAGGTAAGACGGGTAGGTCGTAGTTTATTACTCCAACCAACTTTCCCAACGACAAGCATATCTGGGTCGTTCCAGCGCCCTGGTTTAGCAAAATGACTTAAAGCTGCTTGCCTGTCGAATCCGATATTTTTCATCGAAGCCCATGTATCAACAATATCACCTGTAGTCCGCCAAAGATTTCCATCAACAGCTGCTCCCCATTCCCATACATCGCGCATTCCATATTGGCATAAGCTGTAAACAATGTCTCGGCTTTGATTTCTCAGCGCTTTCTCCATTATTTGATATGGCTTCATATGTGCAGATAACGAATGATCGCCTTCTTGTTCATAGACATGCGTATAATCACACCAATCATATTTAAGATAATCAACACCCCATGATGCCCACATATCAGCATCTTGTTTTTCATGTTGGTACGAACCCAAATATTTGCCGCAAGTAAATGGACCAGGTGACGAATAAATTCCAAACTTCAATCCCATGCTGTGTAGCCAATCGGACAGAGCTTTCATATCGGGAAATTTACTGTTTGCCAGCAACATCCCATTTTGTTCTCTTTTGTCATTTTCCCAAGCATCATCTACATTTATGTATGTCCATCCATAATCTATTAATCCTTTGCTGATAAGAGCTTGCGCTGAACTCCTTACTTTTTCGTCGGAAACACTGAGTCCCCAACAATTCCAGCTATTCCAGCCCATAGGAGGAGTTAATGCAAGCAAATCTCCAACCTTCACGGTAAACGGTTTTTTATCTTTTCCTTTACTGTTTTCGACAGAAAAAATCATTTTATATTCTCCTCTTTTGTCCAAAATACCGGTAATGATACCGCTATGTGTGTCCACAGTTAATCCTTCGGGTAGATTTTCAACAGCATATTTAATCGGCTTTTCTCCACTTGCCGGAATCTTAAACAAGAAGGGCGAGCCAGGTCTGACTCCAAATATCCTTGCTCCGTTTATTTTAGGTGTTTCTTGCTCTTTAGGAGTCAAAATGTAAGGAACGATTACATCAATTGTTTTTATTTTTTTTGTCTTTTCTTCTATATAAGAAGTTCTTATACAATACCTTTTATTTGTAGAAAACGGTATTGATTTGACAATCACTTTACCCGGATCAAGGTTAATTTTTTGTTTGTTATAAGTTTCTTTTTTATCAGTTTCCGTATCAATTATTTCAATGTTTAAAAAACCGGATAAACGGATGTTATAATTATTTGCAATAGATATGGTGCATATGTTTTTTCCTTTGCTGTCTTTTTCAAAATCCGTTTTCATTACCAATCCGTCAATCAAATCTACCATTTGGATATATGGAAAACCTTCGTACATGCCTCCTAAGCCGTCAATGTCATAGACCTTAACTGCTAATACATTCTCCTTATCCCATTCTAATGCCGGATTATCAACGGCAATTTTGTATATCCGCTCTATTTCAAATGCTTTTTGGACAGCTCCCGGATCATCAGGGAAACGTCCAGTCTTTCCAATGAGTTTTCCGTTGAGATATACTTCATCTGCATCATCAATCTTACCCATGTTAAAAAGAAGCGAGTCTTTCCAGAAAGAATTTTCGAGCATAGCAGAAGGAAGGACAAACCTCATCCGATAAAAGGCAAAGCCGTCGTGTTTTGCAAATCCTTGACTATCCCAATCACGATTTAGCTGAATCCGTGTCCATTCGCTTTCATCATAATCTTTTCCGCACCAAAGTTTATCTGCTCCTGTTCTGATGGCTGCATCGCTAAATGTAATTTTATTTTGAGAAAAGATGTTAAACGTAACTAAAAGGGAAAATAAAAAAGTCGTCCAATAGTATCTGTTCATTTTTTTAATTGTTCTATCGCTTTTTCCCATTGGAAATGCATTTATTTTCATGCATTTCCAATGGGAGTTATTATGTTTTTTATTTGTTAAGTAATTCTCAGAAAACAATAATTTGCTACTGCTTTCACTACGTTTTTCTTCGTGTCGAAGAAGCGAGTAATCAAAATTATATTTTACTTATCCAATAATACTTATTCGTAAGGTATTATTTCAGCTAAACTACTTGTCCTATCTCGATTCGTTTCGGTAATTGATACTTTTAAATACCTTCCGGTAGAAATAGTTACAGGAAATATCATGTCCGTGATTCCTTCAGGGAATCTGAAATCGCCTATTTTTGTCCACGATTTATTATCTTTACTAAGTGAAAATTCGCCCGCTTTCGTATCTTTATAATTGGAGTTTTGCCTGCCGAGCAAACGAATTTGTGTAAGTTCGCACTCTTTTTGCATATCTATGACAAGATAATGAGGTAATGACGTAAGACCTCCTTGCCAAAGTGAATGCCAATAAGTACTGAAATCGCCATCGAGCACTAATTCCGGTTTTCCATTGTCGCCCTCTCCGGTTAATTCCTGTGTGTTGAAATCAATAATTGTCCATCCGTCTCTTGATAGCGGAGCCTGCTCTACAACGTCTATAGCCAATGCATAAACATCGTCGCTACTTACCGAAAACTTAGAACTGCTCTTCAGTTTTATCGGAAGCATATAAGATCCTAAATCCAAACTTTCGCCCAAAATAGTCAATCCTATTGTCTTATCTTTTTCGCCTTTAAGAATAGTTCCTGTTTTTTCCAAATTATATTTGCTTGCATCCAAAAGTGTATAATTTGTTGCATTCAAAAGATTGTATTCTTGAACAAAATCAGCGCGGGATTCGACCTCAAAAGCTACATCCCAATCGTTACTATCAATGTCTAATTGAATCGAAATGTCAAAATAAATATTCTCTAATTTTCTTTTCTTGTATTCAGTCTTTTTTATTCCAGAATTTATGAATCCGATCATCGGAAGCTTTATCTTAGGGTGAATGATACATATAGATTTTTGATCGTTGATAGAAATGGAAGCATCTTTGATTCGTATAGGCAATACGCTATTTATGTCAGAAGCATCTATCTTTGCAGGATTGAACACTATATCAATTACCTGATTCACATCTTTTCTATCATCTGTGAATTCAACTTTATATTTTTCTATCTTGTAGGAATCTTCATCCAATAAGGTAAAATTAGTAGAGTATTTCGCATTGTATGCGGATAGTTCATCCTCTGTCATTGTTATAATTTCTACAACAGCTCCGGTGTTTTCAATTCCGGATTTATAGAGTCCCAATTTGAAAACGAAAGAATTATCAACTCCTTTATCGTACATAATTGTTTCTTGTACTCCACTATTGACTATATATGCTATATTTGGAGTTAAATTATCGCCTTTTCCATCATCAAGACAAGATAAAAAGGTCAAAAATATGCTTGACAACAGCATAAATCCTATTATTTTTAATATCTTATTCATTTGTCGTTATGTTTTAATCTTTTTACCATCCTGGATTTTGAACCATTAATCTATTTCTATCCATTTCGCTTTGAGGAATAGGGAATAAATACATTTTTTTTGTAAATACCCGATTCTCAAAAGCTGTTCTAGCATAAAAGCTTGTTGACGTGAAACTATTTCCTACAGCGATATTCATTCCGTACATCGGTCCATTATCGCCAAACATCCTTTTTTCAACAGGTCTGTTTGTGTCTATTTTGTCTGATAATAGACGTCTGCGTGTAGTGAAATAACGATCGCCTTCGAAACATAATTCAACTTGTCTTTCTCTCAAGATATATTCAAGCTGCTTATCTTTATTCCCTTTTATCTCTGGATAGGTGTCAAATATACTCGGCAGACCTGCACGCTCCCTAATCAAATCCCAATATTTTTTTATATTAGAGTTGCTTGGATCATATTCGTTCAATGCTTCAATATAATTAAGATAAATTTCGGCTAGACGTATATATGTGTGCTGGCGCCACGAAGACCATTCGGAACGATAAGGATTACTGTTTGGATTCACATTTTTAAGAATCAGATATCCAGTTCTTGGATGATCTGCCATGCTTGATCCCGCCATTCCGTCTTTATAAAACTCTGCTCGTCCCCATCCGTTTTTATTGACGTTACTTGAGTATAAATCTCTGTCTGAGGTTGAAACCTGAGGAATAGGACGTCCGTTGTATAAAACAGAAGCATAAAATCGAGCTTCTCTGCCTGCATACATATTCCATTCTCCGGTTCGATGTCCCCATGAATTACCGGTTTTTACTTCCTCTATGTTGTCAACTACCCAATTAGGATGTGCCTGCATAGCAAATCCGGATTCTACATAACCGCTTGATAAATCATCGATGCTTCTTCCATTCATCATATAAAAGGCATCTACCTGACGTTGGGTCACAGCCATCCCATTCCATCCTCCGGGACGAGGCGTGGCATGCTTTTCATAGTCGTTGATATCTCCTTTTGTCGTTGCCCATAAAATTTCGCAATTCCATTTTTCAAGATGAACATCCCGTACCGATTTATATGGATTAAACACAGCGTCTCCATTTTCATTGTTTTTATACAATCTAACTTCTGAGCCGGAAGGTGCCATATTTGCAAGATCAATTAACGCTTTTGCCGCTTCTGCGGCGGTTACCCATTTCGATTGGTCGTAAGCCGTATTTACCAGAGGTGTTCCGTCTTGATTTTTAAAAGACAGATAGTCGGAATTACCGTTCCATTGGGGACTTGCAGCCATCAGAAGTGCTTGAGATTTTACAGCTTTACATGCTATTTTATCTGGTTTTCCCAACCACTCTTTTTGCGTTTTCCATGAAAAAGGAAGATCAGCCTCAGCCTCATCCATCATCCTACAAATATATTCTATACATTTATCATATGACGCACGAGGATGAGCTTTCAAATCGTCATCTACATTCGTTTCCTCTTCGAGAAGAACAAACGGACCGTATTGCCGCAATAGACGCCAATAATAGAAGCCTCTTAAAAATTTAACTTCAGCTTTATATTGAATTATTAGTTCACTCGAAAGTTCGAGGCATTTATCTACGTTGTTTTCAAAGACAAAAGAAGCTCGTATAGCTTTATAAAACTCATCCCATGGTGTATAATATGCATTTACGGCATTCCAGTTTCCGACATTGATGCTTGCCGTCAGATAACGCTCCCATATCATATCTGCTTCATCAGCGGCACCTACCCACGGAACATATTTCCATATATCATGGTCGTCTGGAAGATTGTGGTATACGTTATACAGGTATGCTTCTGTTTCTTTGCGATTTTCCCATACCATTTCCATTGTTTTCTGATCATCAGGCATTTTGTCCAGATAATCGCATGACCAAAGGAGTAGTAATACCCCTAATGCACATATTGTTTTCATTGCTTTCATGTTCATTGTTTTAAAAATTAACCCTTAATCCAAGATTCATCTTACGTTGGAGAGGATATGCATCTCCGCGACCTTTTCCTATTTCCGGATCCCACATTTTAAAAGAAGAAAACAAAGCCATGTTGCTTCCGTGGAAATATATGCGCAAACCTTTCAGATATAAAGGAGTCAACTGTTTTTTCGAAAAATTATATCCAATTTCTACATCTGCTAATCGCAGGAAGCTTCCGTCATAAAGCCATTTGGTCGAGGAACGGTAATTATTTTCCGTATTACCAATGCTTAATCGAGGATAAAAAGCATCCTGTCTTGGGTTCTCTACTGTCCATCTATCAAGAGCTTTTTCAAACAAATTGCCTCTGTCTCCACCTTCTTTGAAAGGAATAAATCCTTCTCCACCTAACATGTAGGAAACTCGGCTTTGCCCTCTGAAAAACATACCAATATCAAAACTTCGATACTCTACCTGAAATCCAAATCCGTACAATAATTCTGGTATATTAGAATATCCGATGGAAACTTCATCGTAGGAATCAATGACTCCGTCGCCGTTTATGTCAAGATATTTAATATCTCCGGGACGAACAACTCCAAATGTTTGTTCCGGACTGTTTTTTATTTCTTCTTCATCATTGAAATACCCAAGGGCAATAAGACCAAAATGTTGGTCGAGCTTCTTTCCAGTCCTATTTTGATAGGTATATTTCCAATCGGGCTCATCGCGTTCTGTCATCTTGTTTTTTGTAAAAGTTGCGTTGCCATATAAGCGGACTTGCACATTTCCTAATCTGCGATTCATTTCTATCGTTCCATCTATCCCTTGATTCTCCATTTTTCCCAAATTGGCAAATGGATTATCGTTGATGCCTATTATTCCTGGAAGAGAATTTCGCTGCACCAATATGTCTGAACGTTTTTCGTGGAAATAATCAAAATCCAAAGCGATTGTTCCATTGAAGAGTTCAATCTGGAAGCCGACATTCGACTTTAAACCCTTTTCCCATGAGAGATTAGCAACACCGTATTGATTTTCTCCAGTCCCACTATATTTGGTTTTGTCCCATCCAAAACTGTAATCGCCGAGTCCCGATCCAACAATTGTCAAATAACCGTATCTGCGTCCCGCAGGCAAAGCCTCAGCTCCAACCAAGCCGAGAGAACCTTTCAGTTTCAACATACTGACAATATCTATCAAGCGACTTTTTTGCCAAAAATCTTCATTTGAAATAATATAGCCTAATGCTCCTGCCGGAAAGACACCAAAACGCTGCCCTTTAGGAAAATTTTCGGAGCCATTATAACCCAAATTGAATTCTCCGAAATAACGATCTTTAAAAGAATACGTAGATCTAAAAGCTAATCCTTGCTTCCTGTAGGGTAGGGAGTTGATGGCGCTTCCTGCGCTTCCATCACGATAATCTCGCTGGTAATACATTCCCATTGCTCCTACTCGGTGATCTTGAGCGAATAACCTGTCATAATTCAACTGGGCTTTCAATTCTATCGCACGGTTGCTTCCTAAAGATTTATCGTAACCGAGATACTCGTCTCCGATGTATGTCTGTACTAATTCCAACTCTCCTGTGTTGGGATCCCGCCCATTTGCTAGATAATATGAGTCTTTTTTATGTCTTTTTGTTATAGTTTGATTATAGGCGTCAAAAGAAAATGACGCATTTGCCTTTAGTCCTTTAAGTAATGGAATTAAATTTCCGATATCCTGTGTAAGGCGCATCTGTCCCAATATCTGATTTTTGTATTCGAGAGAAAATCCGGATCCCATCAAACGTTCTGCCGGATTCTCCAAATCGGTAGAACTGGTACCCGCCCATACGTAACGCGTTGTTCCATCGGAGTTTTGTCCGTCAGGGTATTTTACAGGAAAATTTATCGGACGCCCATTAAATGCTTTTTCAAACAGAGTACTTGTAGCTGTACCCGGATAGTAGGAATCTATAAGATAACCACCCAATTCAACATCCAAAGTTGTGGATCTACTCAGTGATATGTCAATATTTGTTCTAAAATTATATCGATCGAAGTTGATATTCGACTTATAATCGTTCTGCGGATTATCACGAAAATTTCCTAATTCTTTAAATGCGCCAAAAGAGACAAAATATCTAGCTGTCTGTCCTCCACCCCTCACGTTTAGAGATACAAGTCCGTTATTTGACTGGTCTTTAAATATCTCATCCATCCAGTCCACATCTGGATAAAGATAAGAATCGTAACCAGTTTCTGTATTGTAAATCTGATCTTTCGAATAAACTTCTCGTCCGGAAGCTTCGTTGTAAAGTCTCATGTAATCTGCTCCGCCAAGCAGTTTTGGAGTCCGAGTTAATGTGCTTACGCCATACTCCATTTTTAATTCAATGGCAGGTTTTTCTGACGCCACTCCTTTTCTTGTAGTAATCAGAACTACTCCATTTGCAGCGCGAACTCCATAAACAGCAGTCGCCGCAGCATCTTTCAGTATAGATACGCTTTCAATCTCCTCCGGATCAAGGTTGTCCATAGATCTTTCTACCCCGTCCACTAATATCAACGGTGTCCTGTTTTCTCCAAATGTAGAGATTCCTCTAATCCAGAAATTAGAATTATCAAATCCAGGTTCTCCTGAACGTTGCACAGCAATGACTCCAGCTAGGCGACCAG
>DAIOHI010000020.1:15554-15945 GCA_036744815.1 Paludibacteraceae bacterium | reverse complement strand
GACTTCTTTGCAAAAAAAAGAAAGTAATTGAGTTTTGCGACGACGGGTTTTGCGACTTCCAAGTCGCAGAAATGAATCAGGGAATCAGAACTTGTCGTATACCCGGCATCTACAAATTTACTGTTATCGCTACCAACTCCGACTGCGTGCCGATGCGGTATTGCGGACCCCAAATACCTAAGCCGGAAGAAACATAAAAATGTGTATTCCCGATCTTTTTATATCCGTAGCCAACTTCAAAGATGCGTTTTACAAAGAGATTGATGGGGAAGAATTGTCCATTGTGTGTGTGTCCATACAGGGCAATGTCGGCTCCGTTGTTCACTTCTTCCTTTATGTTATGAGGTTCATGGTTCATCACTATCACCGGATATTGTTTGTCTACGCCTTT
>DAIOHI010000020.1:0-15544 GCA_036744815.1 Paludibacteraceae bacterium | reverse complement strand
AATTGCAAGTCGATGTTGTTATTCCGTGCTTCGGATAAATTATTCGGCTGGTGATCGAGCAAAATGCGGAACTTTTCCGAGTCCAGTCCTGCCGTTATTTCCGAAAGTCTTTTGCGTTGTCTGTTGGAATAATCGTCTCTTCCTATTATGTAAAAACTTCCATCAACTAAGCAAGCGGAATCCTGCAACAAGGTAATTCCGGCTTCTTCATAAAAGCGTTGTGCCGAAGAAATATCGCCCGAAATATATTCATGATTTCCGTTCACGGCATATATTCCCAAAGGAGCTTTAATCTGTTTAAATTCCTCGTACATTTTTTGGTCGAAAAGCGGTTTCAAATCCCTGTCAACAACATCACCGGCAAAAACCACCATGTCGGGTTGCTGAGCATTAATCATATCAACATACTTTGCCAGTTGCTTTTTATCAATAACAACACTCAGATGTAGATCGCTTGCCATTACTAACTTAAGTTTTTTTCCTTGTACGGGATTCTCGGCGTTTACTTCCAAATTAACAACTTTCGGGTGATTGAATTTATAACTGCCAACGACTAAGGATACTGTCGTTAGTATTAATACAGAGGTAAATATCCATTGACGAATGCTTAACATCGTTTCCGGAGAAACAAAATGGAAGCCTAAATTGAGCAGACGGAAAATATCCGTAAGAATAAAACTTGCAAGCAAATAAACAAAAACGATGATAAAAGTATATCCGAACAAGGTAATTGCTTTTCCCAAGAAAGGAGGGAAATATGCGCCCCATATCATTCCGACAAACAAAGATGCGAACATTAGTATAAATACCGACAGGTAAGCATAAGCAAGGGGTAAAGGACGTATAATTTGGAATCCGCGAACGGAACAATAAGTTGTCAGGGCTAAAACAAGAACAAAAAAGAAAATAAAGAAAGTGGGTAGCTTCATTAGAAAATCGAAAATTAGAAGTTAGAAAATCAGATAGAAAAATTACTGAACAATAAAGAGATTAAACATTTTTATACCATGGGTTTGCGCCATTAAGAAATAGAAAATAAAGCAGTAAAGTACTCCGATAAGCATTATCACTTTCGAAAGTGTAGATGCTTGATGATATTCTTCGGGAGTTTTAGCTTTACTAATAAGGTAAATCAAAACCAAAAAGGGCAATACAATACCGAAAATGATATAGCGTAAAGTAAGGCTTGATCCCTCGAAAGGAATAAGACTGTTTGCTAAAAACAATCCGCCAATCGTTATAGCAATCAACAAATAAATAAAGGCTTTTGTTCGTTTTTCTCCCCATTTTATCGGCATAGTACGGCATTCCATTTCGCGGTCGCCCTCTTCGTCTTCAAGGTCTTTTATTATTTCCCGAATCCACGAACATAAAAAAGCGAATATAGCGAAGCCGCCCGTCCAAACATAGAATGAACGAGGAATATCTGTCGCAAAAATTAAGTCTCCGTAAGTTTTTTGCAAAAGGGCAAGCTCCATTATCGCAACGATAAGAATACTTAGCGCTGCGCAAAAAGAGACAACCAAATTCCCAATCATAAACTGTCGCTTATAGTTGGACGAATAGAACCACAGCAAGCCGGGAGTAACGATGAAAACGAAGCCAAGAGTAAAACTTCGTGTCAGATAAGCCAGAAAAAGTCCGACCAAAGCTCCTGTAATTGTGAGGATCTGATGCAGCAACATAGCCGATTGGCGCGAAACGGTTTTGCTTACGATTTGCTCCGAAGGATTATTGATGGCGTCAATTTTCACGTCAAAATAATCGTTGAGTACATAGCCTCCGGCTGCGATAAGGATGCTAGCCGTAATCAGAAGGATAATGTAGATCAGAGAGTTTTCCGCCACGCCGAATCCGAAAGATTGTAGAATGGGCATCAACACAACCTGGCTTATTATTAGCTGGATAAATGCTAAAAAAATGAGGTTGGGTAATCTTACAAGTCGTAAATAATCCATTATCTTCATATTGTTTCTGTTTTGTTTTCAATCACATTTATCGAAATCAAGCGTTTTCCTCTATCGCGGGGATATTAATTTACAAATGCCTTTTAAAGATTCCATCCGAAAGGACGCGGTATATTTCCTGCCATTCAGGCTGATCTTTCAATAATTCAATATGTTTGTTCATCGTTTGTTTGTCGCCACGCAGAGCTGGTCCGGTCTGAGCCTCGTAAGGCGATAAGGAATCTATTTTATCTGCCGTTTCTTTAATCAAGGCTTTCAACACATCGAATGGAAGCTTGCTTTCCGCCACTATTTCTGCAGAAACATCGTAAAGGTAGTTGGTAAAATTACAAGCGAAAACAGCGGCTAAATGAATTTTCTTTCGTTGTTCTGAGTCAATCGGATATATTTTCGAGGATAATTTCCGAGCTAAATTCTCCGTCATTCTCAGAGCTTTCTCGTTGTTTGCTTCGATGAAAAGGGGGATTTCGGTAAAATCGACCGTTTTGTTCTTCGAAAATGTTTGTAAAGGATAAAGCACTCCGTATGTAGTGGAATATCCTTTGAAAACATCCATCGCGACACTTCCTGCAGTGTGAAGCATCAGCTTGTCTTTATGTCCGATTTGTTTCAATAACCCGGGAATAGCATCATCTTTTACTGAAAATATAAGCACATCAACCGACTCATCAATTTGGCTAATATCGTCGAATGGCGAAGTTCCGGTTTTTTGAGCAATCGAAGCGGCATTTGCAATATTTCGGCTATAAACCTGCACGATCTCCACTTCGCTCTTATGCAAAGCCTCGGCTATATGCGTCGCTACATTTCCTGCTCCGATTAATGCTATTTTCATTTTTTAAAAATCAGGAGTTTATTACTTTCCCTTTTTCACTCCGAAAACTAAAATAACTCCGGCTATAATAAGCAGCGAGGGCCAGATGTAATCGGAGAAATTCTGCGTCAGCCGGATAATATCTGATATTCGAAATAATACGCCTAAAATAACGAGTATCCATCCGATGCTTTTGTTGCTGTGACAAATCAGAAAAACAACGCCGATGATAAGCAGATAACTTGTTACATCAAAGATGTAAGCTGCTATATCGGCAGGTATGAAATGAAGTTGCCGAAGCAGGAATAAGCATCCGAAGATAAGTAGGGAAATACCCCAAGCTAATCGATTATCCTTTTTTGCTGCCATGATTTTTTACAAGTATTTATTTTTTAGTAAGATAAGCAATCGGATTATTTGGCTTCAACAGATTGGCTATCCGATCGTAAGGAAGCGAAATTTCGGTGTGTCCGACATAATAAGGTGCTATCTCGTAAGGATTGAAAACGTAGGTAATCGCTTCATCCGAAATGTAAAAATTACTATTCGGTTTGATGGAATCCAGCCAATAATCCGAAGCTTTCAGTTCTTCCATAGAATGAATAAAGTCACTTTCTTCGATTATTCTTGCTTTAAAAAGCTCGATCAAATCTTTTTGGTAATTATCCACAAACAAGTCTTGTTCGGTGATGAGTTTCGCCGTTTTTAAGTTGAAATTATAATAGGAACGAATTTCAAGTCCGTGCGCTCCTCCCATAAATGCATAGCGATTGATTCCGTAGGAAAATATATTCGGGTCGTTCAGCAAAGGAAAACCTTCTATTTGATGTTCGTTGTTGAAAGAGTAAAGATGCTCTTCATCAGCCATTTCAGCTAACAAAGGCTCGTTGTTAGCGCGATAATCTTGCTCCAATTCTCTTACATAGGATGCTACGATAGAGTCATTCGAAAGCCTTGTGTATTTCTTCGTTGAATCATTCGAAAATGTAATGTATTTGTCGCTAAAAATATTTTCAATTAAAAATGTTCGTATAATGGAGTCAGTCCTCGTTTTTTCAATAGGGAGTTCCACTTGAATGGAAATAGCTAATGAGCCTTGCGTGCTGTCCGCCGAAAGATAATATGTGTTGGCAAAATTAACCGGAGTTAATTTAATATTGTTCGCCTCCTTACATGCAAAAAAACCTAAGGAAATAATGCTTAGACCGATAAAAAGAAACCATTGTTTTTTCATATCCATTCGTTTAAAAGTTTAAAAGCAAATTGCAATATAATAGATATTTATCTATTTGAAAATTGAATAATGAAGCAAAATTACAATAATTATATCTTCTTAAAGAAATAATCCCGGTAAATCTATTGTTTTAGACCGATTAATTCCGTTCTATCCATTATTTTGAGGGAATTCTTCTTTCAAAAACTTTCCGGTAAAACTTTCGGGATGATTGGCAACCTCGCGCGGAGTTCCACAACAAATGACTTGACCTCCAGCCGCGCCGCCTTCCGGTCCGATGTCAATAATATAATCGGCTACTTTCAGCACGTCCATATTATGTTCAATAATAATAACGGTATTGCCTTTGTCAACCAACTTATTCAGAACGCCTAACAAAACACGAATATCTTCGAAATGAAGTCCCGTTGTGGGTTCATCCAGAATATAGATGGTTTTTCCGGTATCGCGTTTCGAAAGTTCGGTTGCTAATTTTACACGTTGGCTTTCGCCTCCCGAAAGCGTTGTGCTCGACTGTCCGAGTTTGATATAACCTAAACCAACATCCTGCAATGTTTTTATTTTATTCAGAATGGATGCTTGATTTTCGAAAAAATCAACTGCGCGATTAATCGTCATATCCAACACATCGGCTATCGATTTACCCTTAAAACGAACTTCCAATGTTTCGCGATTGTAGCGTTTTCCGTTACAAGTTTCACAAGGAACATACACGTCGGGCAAAAAGTTCATTTCAATGGTTTTATATCCGTTTCCACCGCATGTTTCACAACGTCCACCAGCGGTATTGAAAGAAAATCGTCCGGGTTTGTAAGCACGTATCTTGGCTTCGGGGAGTGAAGCGAAAAGGTTACGAATATCGGAAAAAACGCCGGTATAAGTTGCCGGATTCGAACGCGGTGTTCGTCCAATAGGAGCTTGATTTACCTCTACCACCTTATCGATATATTTTAATCCGTCGATGCTGTCGTAAGGAAGTGGATCTTGTAATGACTTGTAAAAATGCTGGCTTAAAATGGGCTGCAATGTTTCGGAGATCAATGTCGATTTTCCGCTTCCCGAAACACCAGTTATGCAAATCATTTTTCCCAAGGGAAATTCAACCGAAATATTTTTAAGATTATTACCGCGTGCACCTTTTAGTATGATGCTTTTACCGTTTCCATCACGTATTTTCTCCGGAATCTCGATCTGTTTCATTCCGTTCAGATAAGCCGAAGTAAGGGTTTCGGATTTCAGCATATCTTCGGGCGTTCCCGAAAAAACTACTTCGCCTCCAAAACGTCCCGCTCGCGGACCTAAATCGACAACATAGTCGGAAGCGAGCATCATATCTTTGTCGTGCTCCACAACGATAACCGAATTGCCAATATCGCGCAACTGTTTCAGCGAAGTTATCAAACGCATATTATCGCGTTGATGCAAACCGATACTTGGTTCGTCGAGAATGTAAAGCACATTCACTAGTTGCGAACCGATTTGCGTTGCCAGACGGATTCGCTGACTTTCGCCGCCCGAAAGCGATTGCGAACTGCGATTGAGTGAAAGATAACTCAATCCGACATCAAGTAGAAATTGCAGACGAGTGCTGATTTCCTTCAATATTTCAGTTGCTATCGCGCGCTGTTTCTCGCTTAGATGTGGCGTTACATTTTTTATCCAATCCGAAAGTTTGTTTAAATCCATTGCCGAAAGTTCGGCGATGTTTTTGTCGTGTATGCGGAAGTGGAGCGATTCTTTTCGCAGTTTTTGCCCCTTACATTCGGGACAAATGGCAGTTTTGTAATATTGATTCGCCCATTTCTGTTCCGTTGCCGAAGCGCTGTTTTCCTGCTGCATTTCGATGTATTTCAAAATACCTTCGTAGCTCAAGAAGTAATTCGAATTTCCAAGCGATTGGTTTTTGATATTCAAACGCTCTTCCGTTCCATTCATTATTTCGGAAATCGCTTCGTCGGGAATTTCAGAAATGGCTTGCTTTATTTTGACATCGTATTTTTCGAGAATAGCTTCTATCTGCCAAAAAATAGTGCTGTTTTTATATTTCCCGAGAGGAAGAATTCCTCCGTTATAAATACTGATCGATTTATCGGGAATGATTTTGTCGATATCGATTTTGTTGATATATCCCAAACCTTTGCAATGCGGACAAGCTCCTTGCGGCGAATTGAATGAGAAATTGTGCGGAGCCGGTTCATCATAAGAAATGCCGCTTGTGGGACACATCAGAGATTTACTGAAATAGCGAACATCATCTTTATCTTTTTCGAGCAGCATAACGATTCCGTTACCTTGCTGCATGGCTTTTTGCATCGAATCCTTCAATCGACGGCGGTCTTTTTCGCTTACATCCAAGCGATCGATCACAATTTCGATATGGTGGATTTTATATCGATCAACACGCATTCCGTGAGTTATCTCCTTGATCTCTCCATCAATGCGGACATGCAAATAGCCTTTCTTGCGTATTTGTTCGAAAAGTTCTTTGTAATGCCCTTTTCTTCCGCGTACAATGGGAGCGAGCAAATAAGTTTTCTTGCCTTCGTAATTATTCAGGATTAAATCAACAATCTGGTCTTCGGAATATTTGACCATTTTTTCGCCCGTAACGTAAGAATAGGCTATTCCGGCTCGTGCATATAGCAAGCGTAGGAAATCGTATATTTCGGTTGTTGTTCCTACCGTCGAACGTGGATTTTTGTTTGTCGTTTTTTGCTCAATAGAGATAACCGGACTTAATCCTCCGATTTCATCGACATCGGGACGTTCCGAATTGCCCAAAAAACTACGAGCGTAAGCCGAAAATGTTTCGATATAACGACGCTGTCCTTCGGCAAAAATAGTATCGAATGCCAATGATGATTTACCGCTTCCACTCAATCCGGTGATAACGGTAAGTGCATTTCGAGGAATGGAAACATCGATATTTTTAAGATTGTGGACTCGCGCGCCTACGACGTCGATTCTCTTTTTAGTCAGAGGTGGGTGTATGTTGTTGTTCGTACTCAAAGCTTCTACCTTTCTTTATAAAGTAAAAACGAGTTTTCACTCGTTTTGTTCCAATTGTTTCGAAATTCCCAGCAATTCTTTTCGTATTGCTTTCAGTCTTTCGGCTAATTCTTGTTGTTTGGCAACCTGATCTTTTTTGTCGCTGAGGGCTTGTTTTACTCCTTCGAGTGTCAGCTTCTGATCATTGACCAAATATTGTATTTGTTTGATAAGCTTAATATCGTTTTCGCTGTAAAAACGTGTATTTCCACTATTCCGTTTGGGCTTTAGCTGCTTGAATTCTTTTTCCCAAAAGCGAAGATTGGAAAAGCTGATATCCAGCATTTTCGATACTTCCGATATAGAATAATAGAGTTTTTCCATTTTTAAACGACTTGCTTCTCTAAACTGATAAAGACATAGAAAGTTTAGAGAAGACTTCTTTTTACTTCATTATTTTAATCCGCTGTCCCGGTCGGATGATATTTCCTTTTATGCCATTCCATTGGCGAAGTTTGTTGACCGAAACACCATATCTCTGCGCAATATGTCCCAATGTTTGCCCTTTTCTTACTGTATGATAAGTTACCTTTCCAGAGCCCGAAGTTGCGGATGAAGCCTTAGCTACTTCTATTTCGCTGCGTCGGTTGTTGATTAATTCATCGGCTCTATGTTGCACGATTTCATCGTACTTTTCGATAAATGGATTTAAATAATGGTTGGGCAATCGCAAATCATAAGGCTTGTATTGACCGGGAATAATATTTTTCCGATATTGAGGATTCAGATATCGTAATTCTTCGACCGGGATTCCTGTAACGGCAGAAATTTGCTCGAAATGTACACTTTCTCTTATCTGGATTGTGTCCGTCAATACCGGAAATTGTACTGACGAAGGACAGAGATTATGCTCTTTGGCGTATTCCATAGTATAAGTGGCGGCTATAAAAATAGGCACATAACCTCTTGTTTCTCTCGGAAGAAAGGGATAAATAGCCCAATAGTCGCGTTTTCCTCCGGAACGACTAATTGCTTTCCGCACATTTCCCGGTCCACAGTTGTAAGCGGCAATCACTAAATGCCAATCGCCGTAAATTGAATACAATTCCTTCAAATAGCGGATAGCGGCATTTGTCGATTTTATCGGGTCTAATCGTTCGTCAACCAAGCTGTTTATTTCCAATCCGTAAATGCGCCCGGTTCCAATCATAAACTGCCATAGTCCGGCAGCTCCCATGCGTGAATAGGCATTGGGATTGAGCGCTGATTCTATCACCGGAAGATATTTCAATTCCAAAGGCATATCGTTTGCAGCCAAAGCTTGCTCGAATAAAGGGAAATAGAACTTACCAATACCTAGCATGTGTTCTACCTGCTGACGTTTTTGTATGGTGTAGAAATTTATAAATGATTGAACAGTTGAGTTATAAGGCATTTCCATAATACAAGGCAATTTTGCCAATCTATTTTTATAAATAGAATCGGGCAACTGAATTGGCTCATAACCATTCGATCTGCAATCCGGAGTTTTTGCTTTTTCGACAGCCCAAGAATGCAAAAGAAAATCAAGCATATCTGAAAACTGAGAAGGAATAGAAGCTTCATCAGCGCTATTTTCTCCCTTTTTATCGGACTTTTCCAACAGATTGTCAAATTCGGAAGGAATGGCTATAATCGTATCAACGTCTGCATTTTGTTCATTAAAAGCTTCATCAAGCACCGATTCCTGATCTTTATTTGTTTTTGTTTGTTCTGATGATTGATTAGTTGGTTTTACCTCTTTCTTTTGAGCTAAAAGAGAAAAACTGTTTACAAGAATAAATGCTCCGATTAATACTTTTATATTATGATTCATCAATTTTGTCTGTTTGTGGTTTTTATTTTGTCTGTTTATTTTAAGTTAAAGCACAACTGCATGCCAAAACTGTTGTAATTTCCCAGATATTGGTTTTGCAGTAAGGTTGGTTTTATCGTCATCGATAAGTCCGGGCTTATGTCGAAATCATAGAGTTGAGCGGCAACATAAGCTTCCAATATGGTTAATCCATAATATGCTATAGAAGCCATCACGCTTATGTCTCGATAGCGACGGTATTGATCCTGTCTGGTTTTCAATGTTGTTGTGTATCGTGGTTCGCCTCCCATCATTTCTATTGTATATCCTGGAGGAAGAATTTCAATGTGAGTGTTTGTATTTGGATCTTTATCAATAATATCCCTATAAGCCATTTTATAGTTTTGGTACATGGTTCCTGTCCACGAAACGGCGTAAGCACAACCTAAAAATCCGGCATAAACAATCGGAACTTTCCAGTATTGACGATTCAAAATTTGTCCATATCCGGGAATGACGGCACCCATCCATAGTACTTTTGTTGGGTTGGGTTTGAAAGCATCTGTTTTCTGTGTGCTGTCATTCGGAAGAAAACTCTTGTCCGCAGAGAAAAAAACCGAATCAGTTTCAACAACAACACTGTCGATTGGTTGTTCGACGCTTTCTTGCGCTTGTAAGCTTGATAACGCGAGGGCGAAAACACCAGCCAGAAATATGTATAGGAATCTATGCAAAATGCTATTTTGTATGTATTTTGTCCAATAAGCTCATGATGCGTGTTAAGTCGGAGTCGTTTGCAAAAGGAATGCTTATCTTTCCTTTCCCTTCCGAATTACAAGAGAATTGTACTTTCGTTCCAAAAAGTGTATTCAGTTGCGTTTTTATATCGTCAAGTTCTTTTAGCTTTACGACCTCCGAAGTTTTTGTTTTTTTGTCGGCGGGAGCAGTTTCAAAACTTCCTGTTTCGCTATATTGACGCACTAACTCTTCAACTTTTCGTACCGAATAGTTTTCCACTAATATTTTTTCGTACAATTGTAGTTGCGCCGCCGGATCTTCCAAACCTAAAATAGCTCGGGCATGACCCATTTCAAGCTTTTTATCCTTAATTCCCATTTGAATTTCTGCCGGCAAACGTAGCAGACGCAAATAGTTTGCGATTGTAGCACGTTTTTTACCAACGCGTTCGCTCAAACGATCTTGAGTCAGTTGATATTCTTCTATCAAGCGTGAAAAAGACAAGGCAATTTCGATCGCATTCAGATCTTCGCGTTGAATGTTTTCGATAAGTGCCATCTCCATTACCTGTTCATCGGCAGCAGTTTTTACGTATGCCGGAATGCTTTGCAATCCAGCTATTTTGGATGCCCGATAGCGTCGTTCTCCAGCAATGATTTGATAAGTTCCATCGTCGTTTTTGCGCAGTGTGATGGGAGATATAACGCCCAACTCGCGGATGGAAACTGCTAATTCGGATAAAGCTTCTTCGTCGAAGTGAGTACGCGGTTGGTTGGGATTTGCTATGATAAGGCTTAATTCAACTTCACTTATCGACGACGAGCCACTTGTGCTCACAGCCGATGTATCTATCAATGCTCCTAAACCGCGTCCTAAACCGGATTGTTTTGCCATAATTAAAAGTTAGAAATTAAAAGTTAGAAAATTCGGACTTTCTTTTTATTTTATTTGCAACGTTCGATCAGCTCGTTTGCCAAGTCCATATAATTGGTAGCTCCTTTTGATTCGGCATCGTAAAGTAAAACCGGTTTTCCGTGGCTTGGAGCTTCGCTCAATCGGACGTTTCGAGTAATTACGGTTTCGAAAACCATTCCTTCGAAATGCGTTTTTACTTCGGCATAAACCTGATTTGCCAAACGCAAACGGTTGTCGTACATGGTCAGCAAAAAGCCTTCGATCGCTAAAGCCGGATTCAATTTTCCTTTTATTATTTTTATTGTATTCAATAATTTGCTGATTCCTTCGAGCGCGAAATATTCACATTGAACCGGAATGATAACCGAATCGGAAGCCGTTAGCGCGTTTACAGTAATCAATCCAAGCGAGGGAGAACAGTCGATAAGAATAAAATCGTATTGGCTTTTTAGCGGAGCAAGTAAGTTTTGCATCACCCGTTCGCGATTATCCATGTTCAGAATTTCTATCTCGGCACCCACCAAATCGATATGCGACGGAATGATAAATAAATTATCAACTTCGGTTGGTTTTATTGCTTGCGAAGGCGAAACTCCATCGATCAGGCACTCGTAAATTGTCGCATTCAACGATCGAACATCCAATCCAAGACCCGACGACGCGTTTGCTTGCGGATCGGCATCGACCAACAATGTTTTTTTTCCGAGCGATGCAAGTGATGCCGCTAAATTAATTGCCGTGGTTGTTTTTCCAACGCCCCCTTTTTGATTTGCTAATGATATTATTTTTCCCATATATTTGGATAAACTACATAATTTTATAAAAAACTCAAATGCTTGAAAAACAAATATTTTGGTTGTTTTGGTAAACAGGCAAAATTGGAACTGACAAAGATAATAAAATAAATCTACCTGCTCAATCAAGCTAAGCATCATGAAATAGAAATAAGTTTTTTTAAGTTTGATTTTTTAAAATACCCTAATCTCCGACATGTTTCGAAGTCCATTTCAAAAGCAATGATATGTTTTTGCACTAAAACTTTGTATCTTTGTTCAATTTTATAAAATTGGAATCATGGCAAAAATCAGAGTAGGGGTAATAGGCGGAGCCGGTTATACAGCAGGAGAATTACTGCGTATTTTAGTTTTTCATCCCGATGTGGAAATCGCTTTTGTAAACAGCAGCAGTAATGCGGGCAATTCGCTAAGCGATGTGCATAACAGCTTGTTTGGCGAAACGGATTTGATTTTTACATCCGAACTTCCCTTCGAAAAAACGGATGTGCTTTTTCTTTGCTCGGCGCACGGTGATAGTCGGAAGTTTATGTCGGAAAACAATATTCCGGAGCGGATTAAAATTGTAGATCTTTCGACTGATTACCGACAAAAAAATACGGATCATAATTTTGTTTACGGCTTGCCCGAACTAAATAAGAAAGAAATTCAAAACGCTTCGCGTATCGCTAATCCGGGTTGCTTTGCAACAGCAATTCAGCTGACTTTACTGCCCTTAGCAGCGGGGAATTTACTGAAAGATGAAGTTCACATTAATGCGATTACCGGATCTACAGGTGCAGGAGTGAAACCATCATCAACATCGCATTTCAGTTGGCGCAATAATAATATCTCTGTGTATAAGGCTTTTGAACATCAACATTTGGCGGAAATCAAACAATCGATATCTCAATTACAGCCCGATTTCAACGAGGAAATTAACTTTATTCCTGTTCGTGGTAATTTTACGAGAGGAATTTTTGCAACAGCATATACCAAATGTAATCTGACTTTATCAGAAGCTAAAAAGTTGTATTCTGATTATTATGGCGAGAGTGCATTTACATTTATTACCGATAAAAATCCTGATTTAAAACAAGTAGTAAACACAAATAAAGCCTTACTTTATCTCGAAAAGCACGGAGATAAATTGTTCATTATTTCGATGATAGATAATTTGCTAAAAGGAGCTTCGGGACAAGCTGTTCAGAACATGAACCTGATGTTCGGATTGGATGAAAAATCAGGCTTGAATTTGAAATCGGTCGGATTTTAAACTCGTTATGATAATTTCCAAAACAAAAGCCACATTGAAATCCAATGTGGCTTTTGTTTTATGTTTGTGCCTTTATTGGTGTTCGGGACGCAATAAATCGTTCACCGTTTTCACAGGATTGAAAGTTTCAACCGGAACTTCTACAAAAATTGTATTCCAATCGCTCATGGCTCCGTTCCAAAGTCCGGGCAATTCCAACGCTTTCAATTCTTTCCCATTTTTCGATTTCAACGAGATAAATCCGGTGTTTTTATCAATGTATTTTAATAGATTAAATTTCTCTCCTTTGTAATTTTTTACGGAGCAAACCAAATCAACAGGATTAAAATGCGTTGATTGTTGCATTTTGAGTTTGTCGGCAGGATTGTTCAAATCAATTTGCGAACTTTCTAATATCTGAGGTGAGGCTGTCCCATCCGAATTTACTGTAATAAACGGACCTCCTCCAGGTTCACCTTCATTTTTTACCATGCCGCAAACACGAATCGGACGATTCAGTTTGTTGAACAAATAGGTTTTTAGTTCTTCGCTTTCTAAATTTTGTTTGGCTTCGATGCAAAGTGTTTCTTTACAAAAATCTTCGATTTCATGAAGCTTTTCAGAAGACAGAGTTCCGTTTTCTAACAAGAACAGATATTCAAAGCATTTTTTCTGCGTTTTAACCAACAGACCCGCTATTAGCTTTTTATAACTAACAGTTGTGTCTTTTCTATTATCGGGAACAACATTGTCGATGTTTTTAATGAAAATCACATCGGCGTTCAAATCATTTAGATTTTCAATTAGCGCACCGTGTCCTCCCGGACGGAACAATAACTTTCCATTGTCGCGGAAAGCTTCGTTGTTCATATCGGCAGCAATGGTGTCGGTCGATGGTTTTTGTTCCGAAAAATTGACAATGAATTTTGCTTCGTAGCGATTTTCGAAGTAGGGGAGACTTTCAGTCAAGTGTCGTTCGAATAATTCACGATGTTCCTTGGATACGGTAAAATGAATGTTGATTTTCTTCGAACTATTTGATGCATAAAGCGCTCCCTCAACCAAATGTTCTTGGAATGCTGTGCGCTTCATATCTGGATAAGAGTGAAATCTCAGCAAGCCTTTTGGAAGAGAACCATAATTTAATCCGGATTCTAAAAGCAGATTTTCTACAATTGTTTTATGCTTTTTTTCTACAATAAGTTCTTGTATGTTTTTTCCTATATTTTTAATACAAGCATGATTCAGATCATTATAAAACGCAAATTTATCGATTTCATCGAAAAATTTCTTTTCGAAATCTTTTTCAGGAAGGGCAGATTTGCTTTCTAAAAATTCAAATAAGTCTTTAAACATGCGACTTGCTGCACCTGAAGCAGGTACAAATTTTAATATCGTCGCATTGGTTTGCAAATATTCATCCCATTTTTCCAGTAGATTTTTCTGATCTTCATTACTCAACTTTGTTATTCCTTTGCCTAACTCGGCGGCATGCCTGATTTTGAGGTAAGGAAAACCAGTTTTAAATACTTGAAGTTGTTCTTCAATTTGAGTAGTTGTGATAGCTTTTTCTTGAAGAAGTTCTTTGTCTGAAACACTTAACATGGCAAATGAATTTATGTGATGTTTTTGTTGTTTTATGTTAAATTGTTTAGTTTTTATCGCCTCTAAATGAGAGAAATAAAGTGGTAATCGCATAGATCAAAATGGCTACAACCCAAAGATTCGAATTGGTAAACATAAGAAATGCTGCGGCTGCAAGAAGTGTGCTGCTTAAAAATGCAATTCGCTGTAAGCGCTGAAGGCGCTTATCATTTATTTTTCGAATTTTTATCGACTCCATAAATTGATAAAATATTATTACGGCGGCACCAATGGAGAAAACATAAGGCGCGAAATCTTTTTCGAAAAGTTTTGTGGCAGCACCGATAAAGGCAAAAATGGCGCCAATTAAGAAAATGAATTTTGATGTTTTTTCGGTCATTATTCTTTTATAATAAAAATATCTTCGTCGTCTTTTTTCATAAGATACTGTTCGCGAGCAAATTTTTCGAGATTCTCATCGCTCGATTGCAGATCCATTATTTTTTGTTTGTTAGCTTTGATTTCTTCTTCATGAAACTTCAGTTCACTTTCGAGTTGAGTTATTTTTCGGGCAGTATTCCAACGAGAAATAAGATTGTATTCGTCGAAGAAAACTACGAATACACCAAATACAATAAGTACAAATACGTACTTGTTGATAAATATCCGCTTAATAAATTTTCCTATTTTCTCCATCGTTCAGCTTGTTTTTCTACCTTGTAAAACTGTATAGATTATCCTTGCTCTACCATGCAAAGGTATATAATATTTGTGGTTTATTTGAAGTCCGAATGTTTTAATATCAATTTTTGGGAATAGTTTTTTTAGTACTGTGTTTCAAAAATATTATGAGGCTATGGAGCACCGTAAAAAAGATTTATCACTTGCAAGAAGCTTATTTGCAAGTGATAAATGAATATTTTACTGTAAAAATATTTTAAAAAAGCATGTTTTTATTCAAACAAATATTATCTTTGTCTTGTAGCTTTTACGTGCATTTAGCATGTGTAAGAGTTGCAAAAAACAGACAAACAGCTGCTTACTCTTTATGGAGTTCTTCCAAACAGATTGCTACAAAAAGATCAGCTGTAAATTTTAAAATCAATTTGTACAATGCTGAAGCGCTTTTTAATAGCGTTTCCCCTTTAATGTATGAAATTGCACTTATGAAACGAAGATTCTAAAATCTTTGTATGAGTGTTGTCTATTCTCTTTAATAAAAAGAGCAGGAAAAGGTGAAGACATTTTTGAGCAATATAACATATTATTCACTGTCGGAAACAATGAGCCTTAGGAGTATAGATTAAAAAAACAAGCTTTATAAGGTAAGAATACTAGAATCAATTCTTAATAAATAAAATTGCACTGTTAACTATAAAAAAAATGAAAAGTAAAAAAATAGTCTTTTTTACCGTAAGTCTTTTGATGTTATTTTCGCTGTA
>DAIOHI010000019.1:0-16013 GCA_036744815.1 Paludibacteraceae bacterium | reverse complement strand
GAATTAAAATCGCACAAGTGGTATGTTGGCGTACAGTTTCATCCGGAGTACAGCAGCACTGTTGTGAAACCGCATCCCTTGTTTATTAGTTTTGTAAAAGCTTCAATAGGAGAGTGAGAATTATATTTCAGGTTTTATTTGTTGAATATTGTATAGAATGATTTACAAGCCTGAAAACGATCAATTATAATATATTTTTTAATGGACAAAAACACAGTCATTGGATTTGCGCTGATAGCGCTTATTTTTGTAGGATTTTCTATTTTAAATCGCCCTTCGGAGGAACAAATTGCACAACAAAAAAGGTATAACGACTCGATAGCCCTTGTGCAAAAGCAAGTTGCCGAAATACAAGCACAACAACAAATTTTAGAACAATCGAAAGATACTACTGTCTCAACAAATGAAACGGTGGTAGATTCGCTTGCCATATCGCTTGGAAAATACGGTGATTTTGGTGTTTCAGCTCTCGGCGAAGAAAAATTCTATACGCTCGAAAATGAATTATTGAAGCTTACTTTCAGCAATAAAGGAGGACGAATATATGCAGCCGAACTTAAAAACTTCCGCACGCACGATTCCTTGCCTTTGATATTGTTCGATGCTCAAGAAAGCAATATGTCTTTCACTTTCGTTACAAGCAACAATCGGGTTGTTAACTCCTCCGAATTATATTTCGAACCGGTTGGCGACATTAAAACTGATGCGGATGGAAAGCAAAGTCTGCAATTGCGCTTGAAAACAACATCGGATGCTTATCTTGATTTTGTTTACACTTTGCCATCAAACGATTATATGATTGGCTTCGATATTAAAGCCAATAAGATGAATAATCTGATGCCGCTTGGAAGCAATTCGCTCGAAATGGATTGGGATATGAAAATACGTCAACAAGAGAAAGGACGTCAATTTGAGGCACGTTATGCTCAAATGATGTATAAATTCTCTTCGGGCGATGTGGAAAAATTAAGCGAATCGAAAAGTGACGCGGCTCGTGTTCCTAACCGCATCAAATGGCTTGCCTACAAAGATCAGTTTTTCACATCGGTTCTTATTGCCGAAAACGATTTTACTTCAACCGACCTAAAAAGTGAAGTTGAACATGAAACAAGTCCTTACCTGAAGTCTTATTCCTCGGATATGAGCGTTGCTTTTGATCCTCAAGGAAATAATCCGACTTCTTTCCGTATGTATTTTGGTCCTATCCAATATAAAATTCTGAACGACTACGATAAAGGTCTTGCTAAAGATCAAAAACTATATCTGCGCGAATTGGTACCGCTTGGATGGGGTGTTTTGGGATGGATTAATCGCTTTCTTATCATTCCGATTTTCAATGTTCTAAGTTTATTTATCAGCAATTTTGGAGTTATTATTCTACTGCTGACTATTTTTATCAAGTTGCTTATCTTCCCAATGACATATAAATCATATATGTCGAGTGCTAAAATGCGGGTTCTTAAGCCGGAAATTGATGAAATAAATGCTCGTATTCCTGCCGAAAAAGCAGCCGAACGCCAAAAAGCCACGATGGATTTGTATTCGAAAGTAGGAGTGAGCCCGATGAGCGGATGTATCCCTATGTTGTTGCAAATGCCGATATTGATTGCGATGTTCAACTTCTTTCCGGCATCTATCGAGTTGCGTCAGGAAAGTTTCTTGTGGGCGAAAGACTTGTCATCCTACGATGCGATATTTAGCTGGGATGTTTATATTCCGTTAATAACGCCTTATTTCGGAAATCATATCAGTTTGTTCTGCTTGTTGATGACGGCAACTACGCTGATATATAACAAATTGAACACGGCAATGCAACCGACGGCGACTGATCAGCCCGGCATGGGAATGATGAAATGGATGATGTATTTGATGCCCGTTATGTTTATGTTTATATTTAACAATTACGCTTCGGGATTGACTTATTACTATTTCTTATCAACATTGTTTTCGATAGCTCAAACTTATATTTTCCGAGTTACAATTAATGAAGAAAAGCTTTTGGCTCAGTTACACGCGAAAAGAAACACCAAAACAGGAAAGAAAAAGAGTGGTTTCATGGAACGTTTGGAAAAAATGCAACGCGAGCAAGAAAAAGCGATGAAAAATAATAAAAGAAGATAGTTAATAATATATGAAAAAAGAAAAGCACATAGTTCAAAAAAAGATTTGGTCTATGTGCTTTTTTATTATACAGAAAAACGAATTGAATATTTTAAATTGTTTGCTGTAAAAAAGAAACATTCTTGAAATAAAAAGCGTTTATAACTAACATATTGAAATGTAGGTTTATGGAGTTCATTTCATCTTTTGCAGAATTAACAGCACACTTGAAGCAGTTGAATTGCCGAAAACGCATAGCGGTAGCCAATGCTGTCGATTTGCATACGCTTGATGCTGTTTTTCGTGCTGTAGAAAGCGGCATCGTCGAAGCTTTTCTTCTCGGCGACGTAGCTTCGATTGAATCTCCACACCTTTTTGAACAAAAGCCATCTCCTTATATTCATATCGTTGATATTCCCGATGTTACAGAAGCTACACTCGAAGCTGTGCGCATGGTGAAATGTGGCGAAGCAGATATTCTGATGAAAGGATTGGTAAATACTGACGTGTTGCTAAGAGCGATTCTTGATAAAGAAAATGGGCTTATGCCTCCAGGTAACATCCTTTCTTTTTGCGGAGCCCTCGAAATTCCTAAATATCATAAGCTTCTCTTTTTTTCCGATCCGGCTGTCATTCCGTCTCCTTCGGTTGATCAGCGGATTATGATTATTAAATATACGATTGAAACTGCTCGTAAATTCGGAATCAATAAGCCCAAAATAGCACTAATTCATGCTACCGAGAAACCCAATCCGAAAATCCAATATATGCAAGATTATATGGATGTTATGGCTAAATGGCGGGCAGGTGAATTTGGCGACGTGATTATCGATGGTCCTTTGGATGTGTTTTTGGCTTTGGATAAAGAGCGAGGCAGTATAAAAAATGTTCCGTCTCCTCTTCTTGGCGATGCCGATGTTCTTATATTCCCCAATTTCGAATCAGCCAATCCTTTTTATAAAGGTTTAATGGTATTTGCCGGAGCCGAAATGAGCGGTTTGCTGCAAGGTACATCTAAACCGGTTGTACTCACTTCGCGTAGCGAAAGCACAGAATCAAAATTTTATAGCATTGCAATGGCTTGTGTTATCAGTTAAAAATTTCAAATTTAAAGTTTGGGCAAAGTAACAATAAAAATAGCTCCACCATTTTCGTTGTTTTCGAAAGCAATTCGTCCTCTTGCATTTTCAATAATTCTTTTTGTAATAGCTAAGCCAAGTCCCATACCCGAATTTTTAGTTGTAAAATTAGGAACAAATAATCTTTCTATAATTTCGGGAGAAACACCGTTTCCATTATCGCAAACCTTTATAATTACTTCCTTTTCTTGAGCTTCCAAAAGCACATCTATTTTTTTATTTTCTTTTTCTCCGATGGCTTGCATCGCATTTTTGAATAAATTATTGAAAACAACAACAAGTTCTTCCGGATTGGCATAAACAAAAACATTGCTTTTTGCTCCGCTGTAAGTAGTTTGTATCTTGTTTATCTCGCTAGGTATCAGCTGCAATGCAGAATAAAGCCTGTCAGCTATATCAACGCGTTGATATTTAGAGTCGTCTGCGCGCGAAAAGGTTTGAAAACTAGTAGCTATATACGACAAACTGTCAATTTGTTCAATTAGCATTTTTGTTGATTTTTCGAAATATTCATCAAAACTTTTGTCGTTTTTCTTTTTTGTGCGCTGCAATTGTTGTATCGACAACTTCATAGGTGTCAGCGGATTATTTATCTCGTGCGCAATTTGTCGTGCCATTGTTCTCCATGCCGATTCTCGTTCCGACTGAGCAAGTAAAGCCGCGCTTTTCTCTAATTCATCCACAGTCTGATTGTACTGATCTACCAGTTGCTTGATTTCATCGTTATAGCGATAAATAATCTTTTTGCTTTTATGTCCAATCTTCATATCTCTCATTTCTTTTTCAAGCAAACTGAGCGGCGCGGACAATTGTTTACCAATGAAAAAACCAAGAATCATTGATATAAGGATTATAACAATATAAATCTGTATAATGAATTTCAAAAAATCCTCAATTTCGGCAGCAATTTCTTCCTCACTGTAATATTGTGGGATAGAAATATATCCTATCGGAAGATAATCTCCATTGAATAATTCAGAATACGAAGCCAAATACATTAAATCTCCAATCTGCTCATATTGAGTTGTTTCTTTTGTGTTTCCGAAAAAAGGGTAGGGGGAAATCATTTTACTTGTCAGATGCTTAGAGAAAAGAAGTGGCTGCGAGCTGGCTATCAAATCTCCATTGTTGTCATATACATGTATATCAGTATGAAAAGTATAGGACAATTCCTGCAAATTAAAATTCAACGACTTAATTAAATCCGAATTCAGTTCTGTGTTCCAATAATAAATATCCTGTAAACTCTTTTGAATATAACTTTTTTTACTCTCAATATTCTGTATATGAGTTCTTTTGTATTTCTGCCTTAAAAAATTGGACGAAACAAAGAAAACACCTACAAAGCTGATAATGAAAAGACTAAAAGAAACATATTGAAATTTTGAAGAAAGGCTGATTTGATACCATCTTCTTTTGTTCGATAGAGGAAATATCCATAACAAGAGCCAGCAAACGGATGTGTACATGAAAAATATATACATTCCAAAGAACAGATATTGAGTGAAAGAATAGTCGCTCAGCTCCGAAATAACGTATATTACGTTGCTATCAGGTTTGTAAACATAGTGTTTCTTATCCTGATATTTAAAAGAATGCCAGGACGATTTATTATTTGGTATCCAATCAGTATTTGCCGGATAGTTAATTTTATTCGACCAACCAACCAATTTATTATTGGAATATATCGCTGTTTCTATCCTTAAAGATGATTTTACATCTTCCTTTTCCTTTGTAAGTAGCAGATTAGGAAAGCTATAACTTCTGAATCGTTTGCTTGGATATATTTCAATATACAAGTTTAACGCATTGTTGCTGAATGCAAAATTGCCGATATAAACCATGCTATCTGTTGGCGATTCAAGGGAATAGAAATTCGTGTTTTCAAGTTGTTTTCCATGTTCATTTATCAAACTATCGTAGTTCTTTTTCTTTGCAGAAATGCTGTTTACAAGCTTAGTGTTGATGTTGTAATTATTCTGAAAAGCATTCAAATATGTTTCATTTAAATAATCACTCAAATCATTGCTAGAATTTGAAATACTTAGTAATTGAGCTATGTTTTTATCGTGTTGAATCTCGCTGCTTATAGCTTCCAGAAGCGCTTCGGTAATTACCGTGTTTTCCAATGTTTCATAAACACCGAGATTTTCTATCAAGGTTTTATATTGAATTTCGCGTTTCTTCTTTTCATACACATATAGATTTATGGTCACAATTACCGTAAAAACAAACATATACAGCGATATAGTTATCATGTCGATTTTTTTACGACCAGCTAGAAAAAATAGAAAGGAAATTGTATAAGAAGCGAAAAATAGAATACGAAATTCCGTTGACATGGAATAGGATAGGAAAAAGAACGCGACAACAAAGCAAAGGTTCGTTATTAAAACTTCGATTATATCCTTTCGGCTTTTCATCCAACTGAATACTTTCAAATAAAGCAATATCGCTCCTAAACCCCAAGTCAGCAAGATGAGATGATGGCAGAAAGAATAAAATGAAGTATCAAACAATGTATTGATACTGATTGGTATATGTAGAATAATGGAATATGCTAAAAAATAAGCAAGTAGGTAATAGATAAAAAATGTGGCTTGCCAAGCGACTCTAAGAAACAGAGATTTTATAGCAATTCTTAGTCGTACATATCTAAATAACAACACAATACTCGCAAGTAAATAAAATGAAAATATACTAAGATGAACTTGCGAAGATATTGTTTTATTTACTGTGTATTCTCGACCCGAAAAAAGACTACTTTCAAATAAAGTTGAGGGTATATTCAGACGAAAAAAAACGGTCAAAAATATTCCCATAAATAAAACAGCAATGAGATAATGAGATATTTTAAGCGTTTTTTTGTTGTGAAATGAAGGAAAATTAGCAAAAGCAAAAAACACAGACATAAAGAAGAAAAAGAATGCCGTAAAAGCTAAATAAGCCCAAGTTTCGTTGAAAACAATTGTCTCAGATTTTTCTAAGCTAAATAAATAAGTATTGTTTGTAGAAAAGATCGCGCCTTTATCTTTTTCGCTGCCCCTAACTATTTTTACATGCTTATCCATGTTGAAATTCGGAGCAAAATCATTCACAAGCAAGTTACTTTCTATTGAGTAATTATGCTTGATTGGTATTAGTGCAATAAGTATATATTCCTCATTATCTATATGTTGTGTGATACAAAAAGCATTGGGTAATTCTATATAAGTCTTGTTTTGAAGCGAATCAAAATGATCGTTTTTTACATCCAGCACATTATTCGACCAAAACAATAAACTGTCATTTTTTAATACATAATAATCAATATCGTCCGACTTAGAATAGGGATATTCGATTAATGAATTCGGATCTGAACTTGAAGTTAATATCTGATTTAAATCTTTAAGAACCTCAAGACTTTTCTTTTCTTTTCGATATATTTCTTTTTGAAAAGACTTGATGTCCAGTGGCTTTTCGGGAGATGCCTTATATATAGATTGGAAAAACATTCCCAATAATAATAACAGGATAATAAGGGAAATAATAATTTTTCCGGACTTGCTTATTTTTATAAACTTCATAGTTAAAACAGGACTAAAATAAATGAACTCTTATTCGTGATGATAAGGTTCACCTTTCAAAATTGTCATCGCTCGATACAATTGCTCTATAAAAAACACTCTGATCATTTGATGAGAGAATGTCATTTTTGATAAAGAAATCAACGAATCAGCTCTTTTATATATTTTTTCTGAAAATCCATAAGGACCTCCAACCACAAAAACAACGTTTTTTGTTCCTAAATGTTGCTTTTTTTCTATTAGCAACGAAAATTCCTTTGAGGTAAATTGTTGCCCCTTTTCATCAAGTAGAATTACGTTATCGCTTGATTCAATTGACTTTAATATCAGTTCACCTTCTTTTTCTTTTTGTTCGGAAATAGAGATGTTTTTAGTGTTTTTCAGTTCAGGAATTATCAAAATGTCAAAAGGAATATAAAACTTCAAACGACTTCTATATTGCTCTTCAAGATGCAGTAAATTTGCATCCGTCGTTTTACCAACTGTTATTAATTTTATTTTCAATGTGTTAAATGTTTAAGACTTTGGCTCATTATTTGCATCTAAAGATATAGGATAAAACAAATAATTAATGTATTTTTGCATCAAAAATAATACTTATTCTTTTAAAGATAAATTCTTTTATAAAGAAAGAGTGATTTTTCTACGGATATTTTGGATGTCTTTGAAGTTTATCAACTCATTAAAAATGAGAACAACGATATATATCTGAAATCAAAAATGTGTTTCGTATGAAATTAATGAAGATTCATTTAGCAAGCGTTTTTTTTATACTGATAGTCGCTTCCTCAACAGGAACAATGTCGGCTCAAACAGATAAATTTAACGATATCATTGCAGCCTTAGATAAAGGTAATGCAGCTAAACTATCCACTTATTTCGCTCCGACGCTTGAAATTGTGCTTTTAGAACAAAGCGATACTTACGCAAAACAGAAAGCATCTGCGATTATTGCCGATTTTTTTGCTAAAAATACTGTGACCAAAGGCTTTCAAGTTGTACACAATGGAACAAAGGATAGTACTAGTTTTATAATCGGTAATTTAACTACGAATGGTGGCGTATATAGAGTATATGTACTCGTTCGCAACTCGGAAACTCCTATAATACAGCAATTAAGGATAGAACTTTAGAATGATAAACGAATTTAACGATTACAAAAAATCGATTCCTCTTTGGTTTGCCGAAGACATTGGTGATGGCGACCATACAACCTTATCCAGCATTCCAGCCGACGCGATAGGGAAATCTCAACTGATTATTAAAGAAAAAGGTGTTTTAGCCGGTGTTGAAATTGCCCGTGAAATTTTTCGAGCTTTCGATCCCGAATTAAAAATGACCGTTTACATACAGGATGGAAGCGAAGTAAATCCCGGTGATATTGCTTTTGATGTTGAAGGAAAAATACAATCTTTGCTTCAAACTGAAAGATTAATGTTGAATATCATGCAGCGAATGAGCGGTGTTGCAACTCGTACACGCGAATATGTGAAACTTCTTGAAGGTACAAAAACTAAAGTACTCGATACTCGAAAAACAACTCCGGGGCTTCGATTGCTTGAGAAAGAAGCGGTTCGCATTGGAGGTGGTTGCAATCATCGTATCGGACTTTTCGATATGATTTTGTTGAAAGATAATCATGTGGATTTTGCAGGTGGTATCGAAAATGCTATTCGCGGAGCACAGAATTATCTGAAAGACAAGAATAAAAAACTAAAAATAGAAATAGAAGTACGTAATTTCGATGAACTACAACAAGTGCTTGAAGTAGGAGGAGTTGATCGGATTATGTTGGATAATTTCACTACTGAAAATACGCGTAAAGCCGTTGAGATAATTGCTGGTAAGTACGAAACCGAATCGTCGGGCGGAATTACTTTCGAAACTTTACGACAGTATGCCGAGTGCGGAGTTGATTATATTTCTGTCGGAGCTTTGACACATTCTGTTAAAAGCTTGGATATGAGTTTTAAAGCCATGTAATATCTACTTGTAAATTCTAATAATAAAAGCCCTAAAAGCAACTAATTTTAGGGCTTTTGTATTATAAAATAGCAAGCAATATTTTTTTTTACAACTAAAAAACAGCGAATTTTTATGTCTGATTTTATTGATATTTATCCTTGGATGCTTCCGATAATCATTTTTTTCGGTCGTATTTGTGATGTAACCTTAGGAACATTGCGTATTATTTTTGTTTCGAAAGGAGAACGTTACAAAGCTCCTATTGCAGGCTTTTTCGAAGTCTTCATATGGATTGTTATCATATCACAAGTTTTATCGCGAGCAAATGATATTGTGGCTTATTTATCTTATGCAGCAGGTTATGCAAGCGGTACTTTTGTAGGGATGCACATTGAACAGCGTATTGCGCTCGGAGTTGTACTTGTGCGAGTATTTACAAAGAAAAAAGGGAAGGAATTAGCTGTGTTATTGAATACAAATGGTTATGGATCAACATCTATTCATGCCGAAGGAGTGATGGGCGACGTCGATCTGGTTGAAACAGTGATCAATCGAAAAGCGATGAAAAGTGTTGAGAAACTCATTTCATCATTCGATTCGGAGGCGTTTTATGTCGTAGAAGACATACGTACCAAACAACGAGGAATTTTTACGAAAAATCCTTCGCCTTTTTTGTATGGACGCCCGGGGAAATAATATTAGGATTATCTTAAAGCACCTATTATTTCGGAAACTGAACTAAACTTATGTCTTTTTAGATATTCTTCAATTCCGTCAATAATTTTCACGCTAACTGTCGGATCAATAAAATTTGCCGTACCAACTTGAATTGCTGTTGCTCCTGCGAGCATAAATTCTATAGCATCTTGAGCATTCATAATTCCTCCAAGTCCGATAACAGGTATTTTCACTGCTTTAGCCACTTGCCAAACCATACGAAGTGCAATAGGTTTTACAGCAGGTCCTGAAAGCCCTCCGGTAACGGTAGATAGGATAGGACAGCGTTTTTCTGCATCTATCGCCATTCCGAGCAAAGTATTGATAAGCGAAACAGAATCGGCGCCTTCAGCTTCAACTGCTTGAGCTATTTCTGCAATATCGGTTACATTGGGCGACAATTTTACCATCAAGGATTTTTTATAAACTTTACGAACAGCTTTTGTTACTTCCGCAGCCGAAGTGCAACTTGTGCCGAAAGCCATGCCGCCTTCTTTTACATTAGGACAGGAAATATTGAGTTCAATACCCGGAATTTCATCTAATTCATTCAGTTTTTCGGCGGTCTTTACATAGTCTTCCACCATCGAACCCGATACATTTACAAATACATTTGTATTTATGTTCTTTATTGTCGGATATATATGTTCAATGAAGTAGTCAACTCCTTTATTTTGCAGTCCTACAGCGTTTAACATCCCTGATGGAGTTTCAGCCATACGTGGATAAGCGTTTCCTTGACGCTCGCGAAGAGTAGTGCCTTTTACAATTATACATCCTATTCTCGAAATGTCAATAAAGTCGGAATACTCTGTTCCGTATCCGAAAGTTCCCGAAGCTGTCATGACCGGATTTTTCAATTCCAAGCCACCAATATTTACATTTAGATTTACCATTTCAGTCGTTTTGTATTAAAAATTGGACCATCGGTACATACACATAAATGTCCTTCAACTGTATCAGTCACACAGCACAGACAAGCTCCGATACCACAAGCCATCGTATTTTCCAACGAGGCTTCGCAATAGCTTCCTGTTTTTGTGGCATATTGAGCAACGGCTTTCATCATAGGAGTTGGTCCACAAGTGTAAATAATATCGAAATGTGTATCTTTTAGAATGGAATGTTGTGTAACGTAACCTTTTTCTCCATGCGATCCGTCTTCGGTAGTTGTATATACTTTACCGTATTTTTCGTATTCGTGAAGTTGCAACAGATCTTTTTTTGATCGCGCCCCTAGAAGAAAATTACATTGATAACCACGTTCATTCAAATAAGCTCCAAGGAAAAGGAGAGGAGCTATTCCAACTCCGCCTCCGATAAGCATTATTTGGCTGTTTTTATCCTCTACATCAAGTTTAAATGTGTTTCCAAGGGGGAATAATAGGTTGACTAGCTCTCCAGCCTTTAAATCGGCTAATTTTCGAGTTCCATCGCCCACAATTTGAATCAACAACCATAATTCATTCGTTTTGTAATCGACAAAATGAATGGAAATTGGTCGGCGTAGGAAAACGCTAGATGAATTATCGACAAGAACTTCGGCAAAATGTCCGGGAAGCATTTCCGGAAGGGCTTCATTTGACGTTAATTTCAGAAGGAAATACTGATTTTCCAGCGGAAGATTCTCCTTAACCGTCAAATCGAGCATGAATTTCTTCATCTATATGAAAAATTAGTGGATTATTGAGTTGTTTTTTATTGCTACAAAATTAGTCAATATTATTGAATGCTGAAAGAGAATATCGGTTAAGTAGTACTATATAAAAACAAGCTGAAATACAGTTTTAACCATATTTCGGCTTGTTTTTTACTACTTTATTGATAATTTATAATTCCTGTAAATTCAAATTTCTCCACAACACTTTTATTCCACCACCGTCATGAATTTGTAAAGCAATACGTCCTTGTGCTTCAGCTATTTTTACGTCTTGTATTTCAACCATTTGCACATCATTCAACCAAGTTGTAACGCTACCGTCATTTACACGGATTCGAATTGAGTTCCATTCATCTGTTTTAAGCAACGATTCTTGCTCCTGAGATATTTGTGCCAACCATCCACGTCCGTAAGACTCATAAATTCCACCTGTGCCTTTACCTTCAGGAGCCACTTCAACTTGCCAACCGTTTATTTTTGTTTCTTCTTCTATGAAAGAACGAAAAAAGATACCGCTATTTCCATCGGCTTCTTGCTTAAATTCGGCAGAAAGCTCGAAATTATCATAATACTTTCTTGTAGCCAAATATCCATATTCCTTTTTTTCGCTGCTTTCGCTTACCAATAATCCGTTATCAACATACCACTTTTCAGTTCCGAAAATTTCCCAACCATCAAGATTTTTTCCATTGAATAATTCCTCATTAACAGTTTTGCGTGGCAGTTGTTTAATTTTTATATTGCGAAACCAAGCTCTGTCACCATGATCTTGCAGGGAAATAACGCCTTTACGAGCTAATCCATATTCTGGAGCATTTGCCCATTTTCCACTATTTTTTAAAGCAAACCATTCATCTGTCCATGCTTCAAATTCAACAACTTTTTCAGCATTTACCCAATATTCCACATGTCCATTATCGAAAACAATTTTCGACTGATTCCATTCGCCGGCTGGATTTAATTTAATTTTTGTACTGTCAGCCGGATACATGGCATAATCGGCACCAGCCATTTGCCAATCTTCCAAACGTTCAGGGAAGTTTTCGTTATCAATCACTTGGAATTCAGGTCCGGTAAGGTAAGGAACAGAATATTGTGGTCGTTCAACAACATGATAAAGCAAGCCGCTGTTGCCTCCTTTTGCTATTTTCCAATCGAAAAGTAAGATGAAATTCTCAAATTCTCTATCTGTTACAATATAACCATTTGCATCGTCGCCTTTGCCTAAAGCTGCTAAACTACCATTTTCGACTACCCAAGGTGCTGTAAGTGAAGTTCCGTTGTAATCGCGCCATCCATTGAGAGTTGAACCATCAAAAAGCAATTCCCAGCCATCGGCTTTTTCTTCGGATGTTAATACATTATTTTTTTGCTCTTGACAAGAAAAAAATATAAATAATAATGGAATAAGAAAAAGTGTGTGTTTCATAATAGATAAGAATATTAAATATTTCAGTCAAAGATAGTTTTATTTTTCTAACTCAACAATTAGGACTTTCCCTCAAATTCCTGAAAAGTATGATCTGAAAAATAAACAATGATTTTTGAAATAGATTTTGAACTGATATGAGAAATCGGATGATTTTGCTCTTTTACTTGAGGTAGAGGAATATTTTCTGCAAGTGGCGTTGAGCTTAGTGCTGAATTTTGAGTAATAACATCATTTTCTTCTCTTTTTTTCTGTAAGCTCTCAATTGGCTCATTAGTTTTTTCTTCTTTTTTTACAACAAAAGGCTCTGATTCAAAAGTAGTTTCGCTCTCTTCGTCAAACAAACTAAGCATCTGAGAATCGTTTTTTTTGCGAAACATCGATCCTTCACCCAAAATAAGCCACGCAGGATTGATGTTTGGGAAAGTTTTTAAGATACGTTGCATGATATCCAAACTTGGATTATTGCGTCCACTTAAAACATGGGAAAGAGTAGAAGTGTTAAGATCAATCGCACTAGCAAATTGGCGGGCATTCATCTCCGAATGTTTTAATACTTCCTCAATTCGAGTTTTTTCGTCCATATTTTCAATATTCTGAATGTGAAATTCTATTATTGTATCAAGTCACAAATATAAACAATAAGATTCACTTTTTAAAACACATATTTGTGAATAGCTATATACAAATGTGTATTCACAAAAGTATAAGCATTAGTAAATAAACAAGATTAAATAGAGAATACAATTCGATGCTAGGATATAGTATAAATCTGTTTTTTGCTTCTATTTAGTATATAATCTATTATATATATTATAACTTTAGATATAAGCGTTTAATTATACTGATTATCAATATATTACATATAATAACTTCGATGATTATTGCGATATTATACAATTATATTCATAGTGATTTATTAATACTTTACATATTCGATGTATAGTACTGGTTTTATTGAAGTTATATATCTATTACACTATTAGTATTATAGTAATATAAAGGATATATCTTTTTGTGTAATTATGTGTGTAATCCTGTAAAACGAACATTACACAAATGTAACAATAGAACTTTAATCTTCTAAATAACCTTTTCTATTTGTAGTCACTTTTGTGGATATTTAATTTGTTTACAATTGTAATTATATAGTTCTACCTATTCTATTATATAAATGTATCTGCAAATTGAAAATTGCTGAGATTTTAATATTTAAAAGAATATCCTCATCTAACTTCAAATATTGAAATTATAAGCAAGATTCTTTTGAGCATAAAAAAACCGCCAACTCTATAAAAAGAGTGACGGTCTTTATTAGAAATGGAAAATTCAATTATAAAATACCTTGAGCAAGCATGGCTTTCGCAACTTTTAAAAATCCGGCAACATTAGCACCTTTCATATAATTAATATATCCGTCGCTTGTTCTACCGTATCTCACACATTGAGCGTGAATATCACTCATAATTTGTCGTAAACGCATATCCACTTCTTGCGCTCCCCATGAAATGTGCATGGCATTTTGCGTCATCTCAAGTCCGGAAGTGGCGACACCTCCAGCATTTACTGCCTTTCCCGGTCCATACATAATTTTGTGAGAAAGAAAGAGTTCAATGGCTTCGGGCGTACAACCCATATTCGATATCTCGGCAACGCAAAGCACTCCGTTATCGATCAATTGTTGTGCATCTTGCTCATTTAGCTCGTTTTGAGTAGCACAAGGAAGTGCAATATCTACTTTTAATTCCCATGGACGTTTGTTTGGAATAAATTCTGCACCAAATTCTTTGGCATAAGGAGCTACAATATCATTGCAGGTGGCTCGAAGTTCGAGCATATAATCAATTTTTTCGCCTGATATACCATTTTTATCGTAAATATATCCGTCGGGACCTGATATGCTGACAACTTTTGCACCCATTTCGCTAGCTTTTGTAGCGGCTCCCCAAGCTACATTTCCAAATCCGGATATCGCAATGGTTTTGTCTTTGATGTCGATACCTGCAGTTTGCAACATTTCGTTTACAAAATACAATCCGCCAAATCCGGTTGCTTCGGGACGAATAAGCGAACCGCCATATTCAAGACTTTTTCCGGTAAAAGTACCGGTATTTTCTTGGGCTAATTTTCGATACATTCCGTATAAATAGCCAATTTCGCGAGCTCCAACGCCAATATCTCCAGCCGGAACATCGGTATTCGGACCTATATGGCGCCAAAGTTCAAGCATATAAGCCTGGCAGAAACGCATAACTTCGGCATCGGATTTACCTTTTGGATTGAAATCGGAACCGCCTTTTCCACCGCCCATTGGAAGTGTTGTAAGTGCATTTTTGAATATTTGTTCGAAGCCTAAAAACTTCAAAATCGATAAATTGACAGAAGGATGAAAGCGTAATCCACCTTTGTAAGGTCCGATTGCATTATTAAATTGTACGCGATATCCCAAATTGACATGTACTTCGCCTTGGTCGTCAACCCAAGGTACTTTGAATGTGAAAATTCGATCCGGTTCTACCAGGCGTTCTGCAATTTTAGCTTTTTCGAATTCAGGATGCATATTATATACCTCTTCGATAGTGCTTAATACTTCGCGAACAGCTTGCAAGTATTCGTTTTCTCCGGGATGCTTTGCCTCAAGTGTTTGTATAAAACGATCTATATTCATATTGTGTGGCAATTTGTTTGTTTAAATACTAGTTTTTTTATTAAAGATAATTGACAAAATGTAAGTTTCGTGTCATTATCCAGTCTGTTTTAATTGTTTTTCAATTGATTTATTTGTAGTTATATTTATTTGTGTTTACATTTTATTATGCTACAAGTTTAATTTTTTTATTTGTTATAATCAAATATTTTGATGTATTTTTGAAGCTAGGATAGTAAATATTTTTCTTGCTTAAAAACTTATTTTAAAAAACAAGAAACGGCTTTAAATTCAAACAAATCAGTGCTTATAACTTACATATAATGAATACCGCAAACATCAAAAAATTCTACTTTAAAGATACATCTTTTGCGAGTTTGATGAAACATCGTATTTATAACGTATTGCTATATGCAAGTAAATACGATGCTTTTGCATTGGAAGAAGATGGTCGTATAGATGAGCAAATTTTCAACGAATATACGGCGCTGAATCTGCGTTATCCGCCTCGATTTACTTTGGTTTCGAGTGAGGAAGAAGCTGACAAATTATTAGAAAGCCGGCAGCAGTTCGATTTAATTATATCGATGCCCAGCGGCGACAGTATTAATCCTTTTGAATGGGCAAAAAAAGTAAAAAAAACATATTCGGATATTCCGATTGTTGTCCTGACTCCCTTTTCACATTCTGTTTCGAGTCGGATATCAAATGAAGACCTGAGCGCAATTGATTATGTCTTCAGTTGGTTGGGGAATTCAGATATTCTATTGGCAATTATCAAGTTGATTGA
>DAIOHI010000018.1:0-16180 GCA_036744815.1 Paludibacteraceae bacterium | reverse complement strand
TCCAATATCTTGAGCGTTTCTTCCGCAGTTGTCGGATCGACCATTATTTTTTGGAAACGACGTTCCAATGCTCCGTCCTTCTCAATACTTTGGCGGTATTCGTCGAGAGTTGTAGCGCCGATACATTGTATTTCGCCGCGCGCCAAAGCCGGTTTCAGCATATTGGCGGCATCTAATGATCCCGGAGCGCCACCCGCACCCACAATCGTATGTATTTCGTCGATAAACAAAATGACATCGCTGTTTTTCGAAAGTTCATTCAGAATGGCTTTGATGCGTTCCTCGAATTGTCCGCGATATTTCGTTCCGGCAACAATGGATGCCATGTCGAGCGAAACCACTCGTTTGTTGAACAATACGCGAGAAACACGACGCTGTATAATACGCAGTGCCAATCCTTCGACGATAGCGGATTTTCCAACACCCGGATCTCCGATAAGAACCGGATTGTTCTTTTTGCGACGGCTAAGAATTTGCGCTAAGCGTTCGATTTCCTTTTCGCGTCCAACAATCGGATCGAGTCGGTTTTCCAAAGCAGCCTTCGTAATATCTGTTCCGAATGTGTCCAAAGCCGGAGTTTCGCTTGGCTTTCCGGTCGAAGCGGCACTTGCCGAACTGCGTTGTTGGCGCGGTTCGTCGTCTTCGTCATCTTCTTCCTGAAATCCGGAACTCATCTGTATGTCTTCTTGAACCGGTTCTTCGATAAATGATTTTATCCGGTCGTAAGTTATGTTTTCAGCTTCGAGAGTATCCGCGGCTAAATTGTTTTTCTCTTTCAATATAGCAAGCAATAAGTGTTCCGAATCGGCTGTTTCCGAAGATAAGGAACGGCTTTCGAGTTCCATAAGTCGTTTGACGCGTTCGGAGCTTTTCAGAAAGGGAATTTCTTCGCCCGTCGGTTCTATACCTGTGCGTATCTGGCTTTCGATGCTTTGTTTTATTTTCGATAAATTAGCATGCGAAAAATTAAGTATATCAATTGCTCTGCCGCTACCGTTACGCAGAATACCCAGTAATAAATGCTCGGGACCTACGTAGTTGTTTCCCAATCGCTCGGCTTCTTGCGTGCTGTAGATTAGGATGTTTTGCAGCTGTTCTGAATAGTTGATAGTCATATTATCTAGTCTCCTTATTTTACTTTGTTTACAAATGTAGTGTTTCCCGCGATTTCTGTTTTGTTAAAGAGGGCTATTAACATATTATTTCACAAAAATACTACATTTTGATTTCTGTTTTTTTATATTCAACAAATAAACGGATAGCTTTGTTAATCGGACTTAGCAAATAAATTTACATGTTGATTTGATAAGTATAAACAAAAATAGTACCGATTGTTATTTTGGCTGTGTTTTCGGTAATTATGTCAGTGTCGGGTGCAAAATGTGTATGCTTATATGCTTTTATGTCCATATTTTGCAGATGAACATTATTTTCATGCTTGGGCAAAGATATGAATTTTGATAATTAGATTTAGACGCGATGTCAAATTTTTCATTTTTTTTTATATAATTTTGTCTGCTGCTTAGCCTGAGACAAAAGCCCAATGGAGAAATTAAAGAAGATTATAAAGAATGAGAAAGCCGGAGGAGTATTTCTTCTCCTTTGTACGATATTATCACTATCGCTTGCTAATTCCGGCATTCGTGAGCAATACGACGCTTTGTGGCATTTCTCGATAGGAGGGCATTCGTTTGCGCATTGGATTAACGATGCTTTAATGGCTGTTTTCTTTCTTTTAGTGGGCTTGGAGCTGGTTCGTGAAGTGCAGGAGGGCGAATTGTCGTCCTTGAAAACTGCCATGCTGCCACTTTCTGCTGCTTTGGGTGGAATGATTTTTCCGGCGGCTATTTATCTTGCATTCAATGCCGGTAGCGAAACACAATCGGGTTTCGGAATTCCGATGGCAACGGATATCGCTTTTGCCTTGGCTGTCCTTTCTTTATTGGGCAAACGTGTTCCTGTCGCGCTTAAAGTCTTTTTGATGGCATTAGCCGTTATTGACGATTTGGGCGCTATCATCGTTATCGCTTTGTTTTATTCCTCGTCGCTGAATTGGCTGTACTTGACTCTTGGCTTATCGAC
Organism: Paludibacteraceae bacterium; assembly: GCA_036744815.1. Lineage (GTDB taxonomy): Bacteria > Bacteroidota > Bacteroidia > Bacteroidales > Paludibacteraceae > H1. The sequence continues at coordinate 14,098 of DAIOHI010000018.1, read as the reverse complement.
TTTCACATTGTTGCTCGTGCTAAACAAGAAATTCCGCGTTAACAATATCTTTGTTTATATTATTGGAGGTGTTGCCTTATGGTTTTTTATTTTTAATTCAGGAATTCATGCTACGATTGCCGGCGTGTTGCTGGCTATAACTATTCCGATTGAAAAACGCAGCGAAACTTGCCTTTCGGCTCGTATGCAGCACGCGCTTCATTTTCCGGTTCATTTCCTTATTCTGCCGCTATTTGCTTTGGCGAATACAGCGATCAGGATTGAAGGCGACTTTATTACAATGCTTCACGAGCCTTTTGCCCTTGGCATTATGCTGGGCTTGATATTGGGAAAGCCTCTTGGGATTACATTATTTTCCTTCCTATCGGTAAAAACAAAACTCTGTGCATTACCTTCGGGTGTGAAATGGACACAGATTCTTGGTTTAGGATTGATTGCCGGTGTTGGATTCACCATGTCGATATTTATCACGATGCTTGCTTTCGGTGATAATCTTCATTACATAAACGGAGCAAAATTAGTGGTGCTTTTTTCCTCACTCCTAGCTGGTATTTTTGGCTTTCTGTGGTTGAGGGTTGTGCTAAGAAGTGCAAAGTAATCGCGAAAATGGCATTTTATAAAGAGATTTTATTCTGAAAATAGGCTTAAAAAGTTTGATGCTATAAAAGTTGGAAAAGCTTCTGGCATAAATAAGTTTGGCATTAAAAAATACGGGCGAATTGAGCCTTCAAAAGATTTTGAGGTTAAAGAGTGTGAACAAAATATTGCCTCAATTTATTGAGGGTTAAGGAGTGTGAATAATCTTCCTTCCTCAACAGATTTAGGCTGGTAGAATGTTAACAATCTTCCTGTCTCAACAAGTTTAAGTCGCTGGAATGCCAGCAGTATTACTGCATCAACTTATTTAGAGGCTTAGAATATAGGCAAGAAGGAAGGGTAAAAGATTTTACAGCAATAGTTTTTCCACAAAAGGAATCAGCAAAGCCGTCATAATTCCCATAATTCCGATGGCAAGTCCGCTGATAGCACCTTCAACAGCACCCATTTCGATGGCTCGCGCTGTGCCCAAAGCATGTGAAGCAGAGCCCATCGCCAAGCCTTTAGCTACTTTGCTTTTTACGCCTAAGCGACGTAAAATAATAGGACCGACCAAGCCTCCGAATATTCCACAAATAACAACAAAAACCACAGCCAACTCGGGGATGCCACCATTGTTTTTTGCAATACTCATGGCAATAGGGGCAGTAACGGATTTAGGCGCTAGTGAAAAAAGTAATATCTGATCGGCACCAAAGAGTTTCGCAATAAGAATAACGCTTGATATCCCAACGATGCAACCAACAAAAACGGCTGTAAGCATCGAAACAACATTTCCTTTAATGTAGTTTATTTGTTCGTACAGCACATAACCTAAGGCAACTACGCTGGGTCCGAGCATGAAATTGAGGATTTTAGTTTGCGAACAAAAAGTAGCGTATTCGATTCCTGTAGTTTTCAGGAATAAGATAACCAGAATCATTGAAATCAATAAAGGCTGAAGCAATGGAAATTTCAGCCGTTTATAGAGATAAACTCCAAGTAAATAAGTTCCAATAACGAGTAAAAGCAAAAAAGTTTCGCTCGAAAATAAGGAGTTGAGAGCTTCCAATCTATTCATTTTCGCTGCCTCCTTTCATCCGTCCTTTCTCCATCCGTTCTTGAATAAGAGCAACAGTTATAATGGTTAGTACCGTACTGATAATTATGGCAAGGGCGATTGCCCATATCGATTTCGACAAGACTTCGGCATAAGCCATCAGACCAACCGCCGCAGGAACAAAGAACAGCGCCATGTTTTTTGTAATTATCGTAGCTGTATCCTTCACGTATTCCGGTTTTACGATTTTGAAGAAGAGGCTCAAAAAAAGAAAAATCATTCCCAAAACACTACCGGGAATATATCCGTTTATAAGTAGGCTGGCTGCTTCTCCTAAGAAGTAAAAAAGCAATATGAAAAAAAGTCCTTTAATCATAAATTTAGGGGACAAAAATTATGTTGCAAAGTTAGTAAAAAGTTTAAACAGCAATACAATCGGAAAGATTCTCTACTGCTGCAATCCGGGAATTATAAACGCTTAAGTTTAACATTCAATAGATTTAGACCCTCGTTTAGCTGTTGCACATTGAGGCTTTCAAATGCTTTCAAGGTTATACCTGCGCAAGCCCTAGCATCGTCGCCTGCATCGTGATGTTTGATTTTTATGTTGTGGTAGGCGCACATAGCTCCCAACGAATGTCCTTCGGGCAAGCCTTTCCATACCTTGCGCGAAAGCGATACGCTGCAAAAGTATTCGCTCCAAGGTTTGGCTAAATCGTAGTAAGCTAAAACTTGCCGCAATACTCCCATATCAAATCCGGCGTTGTGAGCTACCAAAACCGAATCTTCGATGTATGCTTTTAGTTCTGTCCATAGTTCGTCGAAAGGTTGAGCTTCTTGTAAATCCATCGAAGAAATACCGTGTACACGCTCGTTGTATGGATTCATATAAGGAAAGCAAGCCGGTTTGATCAGCCATGACTTCGATTCGACAATTTGTCCGTTTTCGACACGAGTCAACCCAATCTGACAAGGATGACAGGCATGCGCAGTTTCGAAGTCAATAGCGGTGAAATTCATAAGAAAATATGCTTTTGAATCATTTATATTCGATTACAAAAGTAATGAAAAAAGTACGAGGCTGTCTAATAAATTTATCCACAGATTACACAAATTTTCACTAATAATATCTTGTTGAATCTCAATACACAAAACTTTTCGTATAGATCGTTTTCGTGTTAATTAGTGTAATTCGTGGACTTACGAGACAGCCTCGTACGATGCAAAATAACAATAAACATTTAATACAGAAATAAGCTAATCGAGCTTTACAGATCTATCCAAAGTTATGCCGACTCTGAATCCGGCAGTAAGCGTCAGTCCGCGATATCCAAAGCTAAAAATGGAATTATTCATTGCAGCTTTGTTTTCATCAAAAAAACTGTAAGTATATCCAAATCCGGCATAAACATTAACAAAAATAAGTTTTCTTAATGTGCTTTGTATTCCTACCGTAACTTCGGATTTCAGTTTATGAAAATTCTGTTCGAAAGGCATATAGCCGTATTCGTAAAAGGTCAATCCGTCTTCATTATAGGGGCTGAAAGCGTATTCTTTGTAGGCTACGTTGAAGTAGCTGTAGTTAACTCCCGGACTGATATAGAAGAATCGAGGTAGGAAGTATTTGTACGCAAGTCCGGCTCCGACTCCTTTAAATGCCGAGAAAGAATCGAAATCTGAATAAAAAGGTTCCCAGCGAAAGTAGCTATAGCCGTTATAATAATTGTCGTATGTTTTTGGTTGATAATAATATCCCATGATGCTGTATTGAAGCCATTCTTTTTGACTTTGTAATTGCTGTTCGAAGTCGAACCTTAAGCCTCCGTTTATCAAATAAAGCGGTTGCACAGCAAAGGTATATTTAGGGTAAAGCTTCGTTTTTTCCTGCGACAGCATCGTTGTAAGGCTCATTGCCGCAAAAAGAAATATCAAAGCAAATTTCGTTACAATCAGTGAAGGCTTTTTCATAATCAATCTTTATTTACGGCGATTTTACTTACAAAGCTCATTTTTTCTCCACTATAGTCGAACTGCCATAATCCGGTTTCGCCTACTGCCAGTAAGATTCCATTTCGAGGAATAACATCGTACATTGTTATGCCGCCGGCTTCGGGCATATAGCTCAAATCATCAATCCAAATCGGATTTGTCGGAGATGTGATGTCGTACACGCGTACTCCGTTGGAGCATATAAATAGTTTGTTGCCGTCAATTCCCAATCCTTTGGGGTAGTCAAGCGGCATTGTCTTCATCAATATAGGCTCTTTCGGATTGGAAATATCGTATATTTGTAATACGTTTAAATTGCCGCCGCACCAACTATTTTCAGTATTCAACGTAACATAGGCGTAGTTTCCTTGAGCTACAACCGGATCGCAACTTCGAATGTGCTGAACCGAAGATAATCTTAGAGGAAGTCCGGGGCGTTTGATATCATAAATGTACATTCCATTTTGCGATCCGATAAATAATAGAGTGTCCATTGTGAAAATAGTTTCGATATCGATACCAACGGCTTGATCCCGGCTTTCGAGGTAATTTATTTGTTCCGGCTTCGAAACGTCAAATACTTTGAGCGTTTTGTGATCGACAGTATAAAGAAAATCTCCGCTGATTGTAAAGCGTGCCATCGAACCGCCTTGTCCTGATGAATCACCTGACATGTTTTTCGCACTATCCGACGATGTGGCGCAAGAAAATCCGATAAAGGCAACAAAAAACAACGTTATTACGATCAAAAATGATTGTTCGCTTATTATTCGTTTCATAGTATCATTATTTAAAGTTTGGATTCTTTTTCCATCCTACAAGAATAAAATCTTTAGGGCGATCAATAAGGTTATATTGCATATTGTTGGGGGATATTGGTTCAGGAAATACCGCGACGACACGCTTTTTTACTTCTTTGCTATTCAAGTCGAAAGCAACCAAATCTACCGCGTTGTCCAAATACATAACATCGCCTTTCACAGCCATGTCGATGCAGCCGGGAGCGCTGATAAAACCTTCGTTCAGGGGATGATAAGGATCGTTGTTGTTGATAACGTGTACACCTTTATATCTTTCGTTCACATAAATGTAATCGCCTTTCGTGTATATTTTACCTGTTTCCACTAACTCCCGATTCTGATTGGAGTAGAATACGGATTTTTCTAAATCGGCACGAGTCATAAATACAGGAATGTATTCTACGTAATTTCTGTCAATCGTAGGCTCAGGCGAAAAGGCGGTGATTAAGCATGCGAGTGCAATAATTCCTAAAAATGATGGAACAATTATTTTTAGCCGTTTCATAAATTAAAATGATTTAAAGTGATGAATTATTTTTTAGAGGATAACCGCGCGAAGTTGACTCTCATATTAACAAAGATGAAGTTTGTTTATGAAACTTTGCATCTTGATTTTGTTTTTAATTAAAATTAACCATTTGTTTGAAGTGAAGACTTAAAAAAGCTTTTATGTTGCGGGAAATACTGAAGCTATAAAACGACAGAGAGCCAAGTAATTAAACTTAGCTCTCTGTCGTTTTATGATGTTTTTATTTTCTTCTTACTTCTGAACTAAAACCCAAGCATCGGGGAAACGATTCGAAACTTGATTGATTCGCGCACGTGCTTGTGAGTAATCGTTGAAAGAAGCCATTAATACGCGGAACATACCGTTTTCGTTTACTACAACGATACTTTTATTTCCTTCGGCATTCAACGAAGTTTGCAATCCTTTCGCATTCGATTGGCTTTTAAAACTTCCTACTACCACGTGGTATTTTTGTCTGAAAGCATCGGTGTTGCTTTCGCCTTCGGCTAAAGTGAATGTTTCGTTGCGAGTAACTTCCGGTTCGGCGACGCTCTTAGTATCAGTCTTAGTATCAGGACTCGTTGTGGTTTTTGCTTCAACTTGAGCGCCGGACACCTTTGTTATTTGTTGTTTCGACTTACATGAGGGAGCGAGCAATACGATTGCAAAGGCTGCCATTAATAAAATTGTCTTTTTCATTTTGAATGTTTTTAGATTTTTCTAATAGTCTTATTCCTTTTTCATATTAAAAGAATAAGGATATGTAACAATTGCTTTTGCAAAAATAAACAAAACTTTTAAATAATCGCATTTTAATAATATAAAGAAAAAAATGTTATGTTTCAGCTTTATAGATTCCAAAATTTTATATCTCAAGATTGATCTAAGTTCCTATAAGAAACTTTATGTTCGAAGCTTTGTGTTTTCGTGTTTTTTGGAATATCTCTGTATATTCTTTTTACTCTACAAAGTTTTAAAATATAACTATCAAACATTCATCGGATTACTTTCCTGTGCTTCGATCCAAACATATTAACAAGTCAATAATCTTTCTTTTTATATCGAACAAAGTGCGAAAGAATTTGTTTAAGAGGTATAAGTTATTAAACATATAAAACCATATAAAAAGAAATTATTATGAAATTTGAATTGCCAAAATTGCCTTATGAGGCAGCTGCTCTTGAACCCGTTATTGGAAAACAAACAATAGAACTACATTATGGGAAGCATCTTCAAACCTACATTACTAATTTGAATAATTTAGTTGTTGGTACTAAGTTTGAAAATGCCGATCTCGAAACAATTGTAAAAGAAAGCGACGGACCGATTTTCAATAACGCAGGACAAACTTTGAACCACAATATTTATTTTCTTTCTTTTTCGCCTAAAGGTGGCGGTGCTCCGAAGGGAAAATTAGCAGAAGCAATCAATGCCGCTTTCGGTGATTTTGAGAACTTCAAAAAAGAATTTGTTGCTGCAGGTACAAGCGTTTTCGGATCAGGATGGGTTTGGTTGGCTAAAGATGCCGCAGGAAAGTTAACGATTACCAAGGAAGCAAATGCCGGAAATCCCATTACAAAAGGACTTACACCGCTGCTTGGTTTCGATGTATGGGAACATGCATACTATCTTGATTATCAAAATAGGAGAGCGGATCATTTGAGCGCTTTGTGGGCTATTATTGATTGGTCGGCGGTAGAAGCTCGCTACTAAAAAGCAATATTGATATAACAAAACAGGCTGTCTTAAGATTAAGACAGCCTGTTTTTGTATGGTAGAAAACTAAATTGCTTGCAGCTTGATATGTTTCATTTAGGTAATTTGAATTCTATTTTTTCTAATTTGTTTCCTGTGAAAAAGAATAAAGATCCTTTATGTTCTTTGTCTTTGTGATTCAAATTCAATGATTGTAAGTCGTTTTCGAATTTTCTTGTATATATCCATTGATATTTACTGCCATAGAATTTGGAATCAATCACAAAATAAGGAATTTCTGCGCCCTGAATTATAGTTTCATTCATGTTTCCAAATCCGGTCATAACAAGAAAAAGTTTATATCCGTTTTCTTGGGCGTAATCCATATAGTATTTTTTTATTGGAAGACAAGCATCGCTCGAACATCCGTTTGTAAAACAATAAACAAGTGATTTATCGTGTTTTGAAAATTCTCGCTTGAGTTGCTCAGCATTTACTTTATAGATATTTCCATTTTCCAGCACACTATTTTCTTCGAACGTATGGATTATAGCCTTTTCTTCATTTGTTGTCTTTTTATAATCGTCAGTCAATCCTATAATGCTTATGCAGGATTGTAGAATCAAAACAGGTAAAAAGAATAAGTGCTTTTTCATTGTTAAGTTGGTTGTTATGAATAATGTTTTCTAACTTCCCAGTTTTCCATACCTTTGATATTCCGAGAAAAAGAGAATGATTTTTCTTCCGTTTTTAGAATAGGGATAAAATAACTCGTAAGTGCCTTTGTGAGCACTGAATCTGATTTCATCTTGATTTTCGAAGAAAACTTTCTCTAAATAAATTCGTTCTTCTTTTGTCGTATTTCTGATGTATTTGATTTTCCTTGGCTGAGTGCTGTCGTTATCGCTAAATCCTGCGTATGTGTCGAATCCTAAAAAAACGTTTGTATTATCCAGCGTATCAGCAATAATAACGGATACATGAGGGAAATGCGTGTCGATGTTTGAATAGAAATATAGAATATTAGCCGTTTCTGTAATCCAATTTTTGTCAAAGGAATAATTGATCAGTTTTTCACACTTTTCATTATTACTTTCTATAATCGACTGCGCGGAAGAAATGAGCATCGTCTCTTTTTTCTTTGAGGTTAAATAATCGCCTGTGTAAAGAAAGGCAAAAAGGATAGGAAAGCTGATAATAAATAAAATGCTAAGTCTTTTTGATTTTTTCTTTGAATGATTGATTTCGTCCTGATTGTGTTTTTCTGCAATTCTTGTCAGATTAAACATAATGTTTATCATTAATGCTCCGAACATTAGAGCTAAAATTCCAAAAACACTCAAATAAAATGTTTCTGTCATATTTTCTCTAAACACTTTCAGATCAAAAACTGTAATTGCTATAAAAATGAATACCCAATAAATCAATAAGATGATTGAGGCTATCCCGATAATGTTGCTTAGCCACACAAGCTTTTTGTTGTTCATAGTTTTTTGTTTTTAGTTCGATTTAATTTTTTCAGTTTTTCTTCGATTAATTAATCAGTTTTTTTAAAAATACCTTTGTCCACACTTTCGTTCAGTAAGTTCTCTGCATAGTTCCAAATAAGGGAAGAAGCATTTTTAATTACTTTTTTCTTGTCGTAAACTTTTTGATAAGGCACATTAAATTCTCTCCACGTTCCGCCATTGTTCGACGTGTTTTGAAGTAATGGCTCAAGTCTGTCCATTGATTTGGCGAACTTTGCTTCGTTTGTAATGCCATCTTCAAATTCTTGCCAGATTGCAATTAATTCTTCAGCTTGCTTATCGGGTAAAAGTCCAAATATCCGCTTAGCGGCAATCATTTCCTCTTCCGTATTTGTATGATTTTTCAAACTGTCGTATATAAACGTGTCGCCGGCATCAATTTCAACAATATCGTGGATCAAAAGCATTTTCACAACTTTATAGATATCAATTGGCTTGTCCGAATGTTCAGCCAATACAATTGCCATCAGCGCTAAATGCCAACTATGTTCAGCATCATTTTCCTTCCTGTCGCTGTTGAATAGTTTCGTCTTACGTTCTATGTACTTTATTTTATCAATCTCTTTTATGAAATTTATTTGCTTTAATAAGTCATCAGTTTGCATTTCTTCCTTATTTATCTAAAAATTTTTGTCCTAAAAAGATATTCGTTTTACAAAGATAATTGTTTATTTATTCTTACAGTTTTTGTTGAAATTAAAGAGAGAATATGAAAAAAACGATTCAAAATTATGTTTATTTGATAAAAACAAATTACCTTAGCAATCTGAAATGATTTATAGAACCTAAGCGTATAATAACCAAAAACTTGTTATGAAAAAATATATCTATCTCGCAATGCTTATTGCCGTTTTTGTTATTGTTCCCAATTGTAGTAAAAGTCCAAATCAGAGTAATAAAAACGATGAAGCAACTACGAAAACCGAGTCTGTAACTACCGGAAATATCGAAATTCAACCGGAAGATAAAATTCCGGATGAAAAGAACAAACCCATTAAGACTCAAATCAAAAGGAAAAATCAACATGTTTCTTCCCAAAGCATACCCGCTTTTCCTATTCCTGTTCCCCAACCGTCGAGAGAAATAGAACTTACTAAGTTATTGTCGCCTTTTTCGGAAAACATTTCAAAGGATTCGTTGCGACTTAAAGATATAGATAAAGAAATAATTGAGGCATTAAGCCGGAAAGATTACGAATATCGTTATTTTTCCTTCTTAAACGACGGTTTTGCCCTTGTTACAAAATTGGAAAAAATCAATGACGATGGTTCTCCTGACACTTCGAATCGATGGAGTGATGATTTAAACTACGATTTAGAGGACAACTTCTCTATTCAAAACTACCTGCATGCTTTATTTAATGCTCCCGTAGGAATGTTTCGCGTTATTGTTTTTACTGTCAGTGCGGAATCTTACAAAACTACAGGCGAAATAACTAAAAACGAAACAGAAAAATTGATGGAAGAAGGACTGAGCTCTTTGCCTTCATCAATTGCTGAATTGCCTTATACAAGTGAACATCGTATTAGAGCTTTGATTTATCAATTTGAGAAGAAGGGAAATTCCGATCCGGAAAAAGCTGATGGTAAATTAACCGCAAGAGAACATTTAGTGGCTTCGGGAATTATTGAAGCAGATCAAACGAAGGAAGAAAAAAAGAGTCGCGGTTTTTCCTGTAGCGGAAAATAAAAACACTTAAATTATAAACATATGAAAACATCTTGGATTCAAGCGCGAAAAAAAATTGCTATTGTATGGCTGATTGGTGGAGCCATCGCTTTTTTCCTTATTTTTATGCAATCCTTAGGGACGAAATACGACGATCCGGGAAAAGTCTGGAACTGGTTTCTTCCCACGGTTCTCCCCACCATGTCGCTGATTGTAGGAGTAATGGTTACCGACAAGAAGCACGATAGCTCCGAAGTGGTTCCCAGTTTTATTTTTAAGATGGCGTTTTTTCTTTCTATTTTCTATTTGTTAGTTTTGATACTGCCCATCATGCTTGAGCCGCTAATGAAAGGGTTGACTCTTGACAAAATTATGGAACAATCGAATTTATGGCTTTCGCCATTACAGGGCTTGGTTGTCGCGGCTATCGCTGTGTTTTTTGTAAAAAAGGAAAGTGGAAGTGAAGATGAGAGCACAAAAAAAGACAAGAATTAAAAACTTATTTCTTGTCTTTTCTCAAAATCACATTCTCTGAAAAAAATTATCTTATTCTTAATTTTTGTCCCGGTCGGATAAGAGTTCTTGACGACATTTTATTCATGCGGCAGATGGAATTCACGCTTGTTCCGTTGCGCGACGCGATGCGTCCTAAAGTGTCACCTTTACGCACGGTATAGTATTTTGCCGATTTCAAATCTTTGAGATAACTGTTGTAGTAAAAAGTCGTGTTTTTAGTTATCAGATAAGACTCTTGCATCATTTTGTTATTTGCAAAGTCAACCAAATGAACGGGATTCATCGCATTGCCCAAATAGCGTATTTCGTAATGCAGATGTGGTCCTGTTGAGCGTCCTGTATTTCCGCCTAAGCCAAGCACATCGCCAGCCTTTAGTTCCTGGTCGTGCTCAACCAACACTTTCGACAGATGTGCATAAACAGTTTCTAATCCGTTGTTATGCCGTATTACCACATAATGTCCGTAACCGCGCGCTTCGTAATCAATGATGCGGACTTTGCCACAAAATGATGAATAAATCGAATCGCCTACCGCTACTCTCAAGTCAGTTCCAAAATGATAACGGTATTTCCGTGGTCCGAACTGCGATGTGATGTGACCACATTTTACGGGAGCCACAAAATCGGAACAACTAATGAAAACAGAATCGGGTAAACTGTCAATCGGCATCGAATATGGATTCAATCGCTCGCGTGTCCATATATTCAAATAGATGTCATCGGCAGGATGGTTTTCCATCAAGTCGTCAGAAGTGTCGTCAAAAATTTCCTGATAGATGTTTTTATTAAAAGAAAAAATGCTGTCCTTCGCTATGGAATCTGAAAGAATGGAATCGGCTACATGAATCGGAGGAACAACAAAAGAACTGATGTCTTTAATTTCACTTTTTAGGGGAGTACTTCCTTCGGCTTGAAGAGGCAAAAATGGCAAAAACGATAAACAAAGAAGAGCTTTGTAGAAATACGTTGGATCAAATCTCATCATTGGCATATATGAAGTTCAAGGAGCTTTGTTTGTAATTAAAAATTTCGTTTTCTTTAAAAAATCGGGCAAGTTCTACTTGTGCATTTTCGGGACTATCGGAAGTGTGAATGATGTTTTCTTGCACACTAACTCCAAAATCGCCTCGAATTGTTCCGGGAACAGCATTGCGACCATTAGTTGCGCCTGTCATATTTCGAACGACTTGCACTGCTTCGAGTCCTTCCCAACAACATACAATTACCGGAGTTTCTTGCATAGATTGCTTTATTCTCGGGAAAAATGGACGTTGAGCCAGGTGGGCGTAATGTTCCATCAGAATTTCATCGCTCAGTTGCATCATCTTTATTCCACATAAACACAATCCTTTACGCTCGAAGCGTCGGATTACTTCACCAACCAATTCTCGTTGAATAGCACAGGGTTTAATAATGACAAGTGTTCTTTCCATACAATATACTTAACTGATAAGTAGCGTTATTATTTTGCATGTTGTTTTTTTAAAGCATGCTAAAGTAAAAAAAGAAATTCTTTTTTGAGGCGAAGTGTTACTTTTTTTAACTTATAATACTCCAATTTAACGCATTCGACCGAGAATCTTTCAATTTGTTAAAGAAAATGCGGTTTTCTTCTCTTTCTAAAACAGGATCGTCTTCAAGAATATCAATTGCAGCATTTCGGGCTATTTCGAGCATCTTTCCGTCTTTAGCCAGATTGGCTATTTTCAAATCGAAAGGCAGTCCGCTTTGCTGCGTACCATCTAAATCGCCGGGTCCTCGGAGCTGCAAGTCGGCTTCTGCAATTTCGAATCCGTCGTTTGTTCGAACCATGATTTCCATCCGTTTCCGTGTTTCGGTCGCCAGTTTGAAACCGCTAAGAAGAATGCAATACGATTGTTCAGTGCCACGCCCGACTCTTCCTCGCAGCTGATGCAGTTGAGAAAGACCGAAACGTTCGGCGTTTTCGATAATCATTACGGATGCATTTGGAACATTAACGCCAACTTCGATAACCGTTGTGGCAACCATAATTTGTGTTGCACCGCTTACAAATTGCTGCATCTGATACTCCTTTTCGGCAGCTTTCAGTTTGCCGTGTACCATGCTTATTTTGTAGTTTGGAAAAACTTCCCGAATGTATTCGTAACCGGCTTCCAGGTTTTGCAGATCCATTTTTTCCGATTCTTGAATTAGCGGATACACAATATAGACTTGCCGTCCGGCGGCAATTTGCTTGGCAATAAATCCGTTCAGGGCATTGCGTTTGTTTTCGTAGTAATGATAAGTTTGAATCGGTTTCCGACCGGGTGGCAATTCATCGATAACGGATACGCTGAGGTCGCCGTAAACCGTCATTGCTAACGTTCGCGGAATGGGCGTCGCCGTCATTACGAGGATATGTGGCGGCTGCGCATTTTTTTTCCAAAGTTTGGATCGCTGTTCCACACCAAAGCGATGTTGTTCGTCGATAACGATAAGTCCTAAATTAGAAAACTGAACTGTATCTTCGATCAAAGCATGTGTTCCGATCAGGATATTCAATTCGCCTGAAAGTAGTTGTGTGTGGATGATTTCGCGTTCTTTTTTTCGGGTGGAGCCCGTCAACAAAGCCAGATTCACGCCTAAATCGCCCAACATTTCGGTAAGTGACGCGAAATGTTGTGTCGCGAGTATTTCGGTGGGCGCCATAATAGCTGCCTGAAAACCATTATCGACAGCAATCAGCATTGCCATTAGTGCCACGAGCGTTTTTCCGCTTCCCACATCGCCTTGTAACAAACGATTCATTTGTTTTCCGCTGCCGACATCAATTCTGATTTCACGAAGCACGCGCTTTTGAGCTTCAGTCAGTTCAAAGGGTAAATAATCCGTGAAAAAGCGATTGAAATAATCGCCAATGCGGCTAAAAATAAAACCTTTGAAGTTTTGTTCGCGCCATTTTGTTTGACGCAAAATGCTTAATTGAACATAAAGCAATTCTTCGAATTTAAGGCGCTGTCGAGCTTTGTTCAAGGAATCGACATTTTGAGGAAAATGTACATTAATAAGTGATTCGGTCAAGTTCAATAAGGCAAAACGCTTCAATATATAAGCCGGAAGAGTTTCAGTGACACTTGATTTCCATTGCCCAAGCGCGGTGGAAATAATTTTCTGAAGAGCTTTCGAATTCAGAAAATTGCTTTTCATCTTTTCTGTTGTGTTGTAAAAAGGTTGCAGTCCCATGCGCTCGGGAGGCGGAAGTTCGGAGAGCAAGTCTATTTCGGGATGGGCAATGTTGTAACTGCCGTTGAAAAGTGTCGGTTTTCCGAAAACAACGTAATCGACACCGGTTTTATATTTTTCGAGGATGAAACGAATGCCTTTAAACCAAATAAGTTCGATGTTGCTCCGTCCGTCGGAAAAGATGGCGCTTAATCGCTGATTACGTCCTTCGCCTACTTTGTTGAAACGCAAAATTTGCCCTTTCGCTTGAATAAAAGGCATGTCGCTTGTTATTTCGTGCAGGTAATAAAAGCGGCTTCGATCCACGTATTTATAAGGATAATGTCGCAACAGATCTTCGATGCTGTAAATATTCAATTCTTTATTCAGCATCTCCGCGCGCTTAGGTCCTACGCCCGCAAGGTATTTTATGTCCTGCTTCGAAATATCCACGATACTAATTTTTAGATTTGAAATTTCAGATTTACAACCAATTTGCCAATTGAAACACAAATATAAAAAAAAGATTTCGCAAAGGTAGCAAAATCAGGTTGAATATGGTAAGTGTTTGGAA
>DAIOHI010000017.1:0-16660 GCA_036744815.1 Paludibacteraceae bacterium | reverse complement strand
AAATACGCTCTTCCTTTCGTGTTTCGCTACGTAGGACCTCGTGGAGATAGGGGAGGAGCTTTAAAAGACAATGAAGGCGAAGGCGAAAATACGCCTTATTGGTTGCAAACAAGTGTGAACTCAGATGGACCTGTAAAAGTATCTCTTTCTACGCCGACACATATTTTTTCATTATTGGATCAATATAAAAATGATCAATATTTTGTTTGGGATAATGAATTACCCATGACAAAACATGGCGCAGGATGTTACACATCAATGGCAATGATGAAGTATTGGAACAGAAAAAATGAACTTTTAGCCGATGCAGCCGAAAAATCCTCTGTTTATGCCGATTGGATTGGCGGAATAAATTATCCTTTGGCAGAAATCGGTGAAGCTTGGACTAACTTGCTTTGGCATCAGTTTCACGATGATTTGACAGGAACATCCATTCCAAGCGCATATACTTATTCATACAATGATGAAACTCTGATTAATTTGAATTTGTCGAAAATTTTGAAAAATGCACTTGGATCAGTTGTTAAAAACATGGATACGCAAGTTGAAGGAATTCCACTTGTGGTCTATAATCCTCTTTCTATTCAACGTAGCGACGTTGTGGAAGCTTCGGTTTTGGTCAATTCAGATGTGGAAAATATCCGTGTGCTGGATAAAGACGGGAACGAGGTTTTATCGCAGATTTTGAAATACGATGAGGCGACTCAACAGCTGCATTTTATTTTCGAAGCAACTGTGCCCTCTTTGGGTTATGCGGCTTATGATCTTCGATTGAATGAAACAAGTTCGCTCAGTTCGGATCTTTCTATTACAAATCAGACTCTTGAAAACGACCAATACACGATAACATTGGACGCGAATGGCGATGTAAGTCAAATTTTGGACAAAACGCTTGGTATCAGTTTGTTGACGTCGCCTATTCGTCAAGCAATGTTGAGGGATGTTTCTACCGATTTTCCATCTTGGGAAATTATGTGGAATAATATCAATAGTGCAGCCATAGCTTATGTGGATGAAAATGTAAATATCAGCATTGATGAAAGTGGTCCTTTGCGAGTAAGTTTAAAAATCACAAGAAGTAAAAACGGCTCTGATTTTGTTCAATATATTCGTTTGATGCCTTCGAGAATTAGCGGAAGAATTGATTTTGCAAATGAAGTGAATTGGCAGTCTCGCGGAACATTACTGAAAGCAGAATTTCCTTTAAAAGCGACTAACAATAAAGCTACGTACGATCTTTCAATTGGAGCGATCGAAAGAACTATCAATACTTCAAATTTGTATGAAGTGGCTGGACATCAATGGGCTGATCAAACTCACTCGAGTGGGCTTTACGGAGTTTCCATTCTGAACGATTGCAAATACGGTTGGGATAAGCCGAGTAGTGCTATGCTTCGCTTGACATTGATTCATACGCCTAGTGTTGGAGGTAATTACACTTATCAGAAAGATCAAGATTTGGGCTATAATAAATTTACTTATTCGTTATATGCGCATGCTGATAAATGGAACGAAAAAACGCAATGGGAAGCATCACGTCTCAATCAGCCGATGATGGCTTTTCAAGCAGCAAAACATGCGGGAAATCTTGGTAAATCAATTGATTTTGTTTCCGTCAATACGGATAAAGTTGCCATAAAAGCATTGAAAAAAGCCGAAGAATCGGACGAAATTGTTCTTCGAATATACGAGCTGACAGGCTCTGAACAACAAAATGTAAAAATAAAATTTCCGGCAAATATAGTTTCAGCGAAAGAAATTAACGGTATCGAAGAATATGTGGGAGCTGTAAATTTCTCGTCAAATGAAATTACATTTAACATTGGAAAATTTCAGCCCAAATCATTTGCGGTAAAATTGGCTGACGCAGATAATCAAATGACAACTGTAATTCCAAAATCGGAATTAGTTGATTTGAACTATAATATTGATATAATGAGCATGGACTCACGTAAAAACAATGTCACGTCGGGTGTGACTTTTGCTTATCCTGCCGAATTGCTCAGCGATACAATTTACTCGGGTGATATCGCATTTAAAATAGGTAATCGCAGCAATGGAGCATTGAATGCAATGTATGGAGCCGGACAGAAAATCACATTGCCGGCTATGACAAATGCTAAAAAATTATATATTCTTGCGGGAAGTAAAAATGAAGCAGGAACAAAAGCCGACTTTGTTGTTGATGGCGTTAGGCATAGTTTCAATATCCCATATTATGCCGGAAATGTAGGGGAATGGGAAACAGAATATAATTTGGGAACAAAATTCAGAAAAGAAAATGTTGCATTTACAGCAAGCCATCGTCACAACGTTTCGACAAACAAAAATGATGCCTACCACTTTATGTACATGTACCAATATTGTATATCTGTAGATGCTAGTGTTTCTGAGCTTACTTTGCCCGAAAATCCCGATTTATATGTCTTTGCTTTATCTTTGTCGGATAATGAAAATGATGATGTGATTGCAATTTCCGAAATAAATTCATTGCCTCAAAGCATATTTACTGAAGATGAATCGGAATGTGCTAAAAAACTGATTCAGAGTTCTGTTTATGCATCGCATGATAACGGAAGTGCTGAAAATGCAGATAAAGCTGTGGATATGAATCTGAATACAAAATGGTGTGTTACGAATAATAATAGTCCTTATTTAGAATTTACTTTTGCCGAACCAGTCGAAATTTGTAGTTGGTTTGTGATGAATGCCGGTGCGGAAGCCTCTGGTTATGTGACCAAAGCATTCCGATTGCAACGAAATTATAACGGAATGTGGATGGATGTAGATGTTGTAAGCAACAATACCGATAATAAAGTTTTACGTTTTGTGAGTCCATTCACTACGCAAAAATTACGATTACAAATTAATCAGGGTGAGCAAAACGGAAATACGACGCGCATTCTCGAATTCGCTGTATATGGGAAAAACGAAACAACTTCCGTTATCGAAAATAAGGCTGAAAACTCGAAACTTCAAATTATCAGCACCTATCCAAATCCGGTAAAAACAACAGCGACGATTCAATGTGCAAGCATGGAAAATGTTTCGAAAGTTGAATTGGAAATTTATAATCTTTTGGGAAATTTGGTGGATCGTAAAGAGTATATGATTAATTCCATCGGTGGAGGTTTTGATCTAACATGGAATAGTTTGTCGGTGAGCGAAGGTGCTTATTTGTATAAAATATCTGCATACAACGGAAAAACTCTTGTTGCGACAAGTACAAATAAAATGTTGGTAAAAAGATAAATTCAACTTGTCGAATTGTGAACTTAAAATAGCTAACTTAGAAAAATCGTAAGAGTATAAAGTTTTTAATATAAAACTGTTGTAGGGGATAATTTTTTGAATTTACGTATGAAAAAAATCGTTTTACTTATAATTGCTTTTCTTTCTTTCCATCAAGCAACTTTTGCTTCGTTTGGTTTATACAATATGGAAAAGCTAAATAATATGCTTTCCAACAATGCCATTTTATGCATGCATCAAGATGCTTACGGCTTTATGTGGTTTGGAACCTACGATGGATTAAATCTTTATGATGGAAGCAAAGTGACCACATTTCGCTACGAACAAAACAATCCGAATTCTTTATCTGGTAATAACATTCACACTATTCTCAGTGTTGGTACGGATTATCTTTGGGTGGGAACGCAAGTTGGTTTGGATAAGTTTTCGATAAAAGAACGCAAAGTTGTAGAAAGTTATCCTCAATATAAAAAAATACAACTAATTGCTACTGATTCCGAAAGAAGAAATACTTGGATTATTACTAAAGATGACTACATAGAGTATTACGACTCTATTGAGAAAAAATTTCATGAAATATATTTTGAAGTAAAAAAGAACGATATCAGGTCTTTTTTTGTAGATAAAGAAGGTCGTTTATGCATAGTGAAAAATAATGGTGATTTGCAATTTGTCACTATGCAGACAGAAAACGCAAAGGAATCAAAGAAATTCTCGGTACAAGTTCGAAAGATTCATGATAAGACGATTGACCAGGTTTTTTATGAAGATGGAAATATCTATTTTATAGACAAAGATGTTAACTTGTTTTTTTACGATCATATCAAACAACACAAAATGTTGTTGCGTAATATCTCTGATTTGATTGATAAATATAGTTATATCAATTCGTTAGTTTTCTTTCAAAACGATATTTTCCTTGCCTTTATGTACAGCGGACTTATTAAACTAAATATGTCCAGCCATGATAATCCAGAACCAATAAACACAACTATTGGAATTTTTGGTTTACAGAAAGACCGATTTCAAGATGCTATATGGGTTGGAACTGACGGTAGAGGTGTTGAGTTATATTATCGTGAAAAGGATAAATTTAGTAATATTTTGTTTGAAAATCTTCCCTTTACAGCCCGACGTCCTGTTCGCTCGTTCTATACCGACGAAAAAAATACGCTCTGGATAGGTACAAAAGGAGATGGAATAATGAGGATAAAGGATTATAATAAATTTAATAATACAAAAGTTCCAGCAGCAAATATTCAACGTATCAGAATGCATACGGGCTTTTATGATACTCCTGCCTATACCTTTGCAAGAAGTAAGTATAACAACCAAAACGATCTTTGGATTGCGAGTGATGAAGGGCTTTTATATTATTCATATAAAGACGATGATATATATCGAATTGGAGGAAAGGATGAAAATCAAATCGAAGGAATGCATGCGCTCTGGGAAGTTAGCGATTCTGTTTTATGGATACCGATGGATGGGATTTATCGTGTTGTTATGGATAAAACGAAGCATCCTTATCGGATAAAAAGCAAACAGGAAATTAAAATCAAAAAAGACGGTGTTGTTTTAGATGATGAGTATTATTCTATGGCTTTTGATGGCTTTTCCAAAATATTTTTAGGAAGCCGTAGAGGTTATGGTGTTTTGCGTATAGATATTAATACCTGTGAATACGATTTTATTTCGATGGATAATGCTCAAAATAAGGGAATAGGAGATATTATTTCTTTGTTTTTAGATAAAGATTCCACTTTGTATGTCGGTACAGGATCAGGCATGACGCAGATAAAGATGTATAAAAACAAAGGAAATGAGATAAAACAATTTGGACGTAACAACGGGATTATTAACGATATGATCCACGGAATATTGAAAGATGATAATGGAATTGTTTGGTTGAGTACGAACAAAGGATTAGTAAAATATAATCCACAAAACGAGTCTTTTTTTAATGTCAAATCTTCGCAAATTGGTGTCGTTGAATATTCAGATGATGCTTATTGGTTTTGCCCAATTACGCATCGTTTGTTTTTTGGAGGAGTGAATGGTTTGGTATGGATTGAACCGAAAAACGGAAGTACTGATTCTTTTTACGAACCTAAATTGATGTTTACAGAAGTGAGTTACTTCGATAAGGTAAAGACTTTGTACGATTATAATCAGGATTCATCTAAAGTGCTGGTGTTGAATAATAACCAGAATACATTCCAGATAGCATTTACGGTACTTGATTATATTCATAACGAAAATTATGATTATTCTTATATGCTGGAGAATTATGATGAGGATTGGAATTCGCTCCAGAAAGACTCAAAAATACATTTTACCCGATTACCTTATGGAAATTATACTTTAAAAGTAAGATGTAAAAGTGATGTTCTGTATGCCGATAACAATGTTTATGAACTTAAAATTAAGGTTCTGCCTCCTTGGTATTTTTCGATTGCAGCACATATAATTTATGCTATTTTGCTTATTGTATCTTTATTGTTATCTTATTACTATTTTCGTAAGAAGCTGAAAAAGAGACAGGAATATATTTCGAAAAAAATTAAAGAAGAGCAAAAGGAGAAAATGTATGAGTCGAAGTTACGTTTTTTTACGAATGTAACGCACGAATTTTACACTCCGCTTACATTAATAAATGGTGCTGTTGAACAGATTAAAAAAGAAAGTGCGAGCGAACACGTTGACAAATATGTTAATATTTTGCAGAGTAATGTTGTCAGTCTAAACGAATTGGTGCAAGAAGTGCTTGATTATCGAAAAGTAGAAGAATCGGACACTATCCCATTGCTCTTTAAAAATGTTTCAATAAACAGGCTGCTTCATAATATTTTAAATTCTATCGAAGAAATTGCCCGGCAAAATGCTATAACTCTTAGTACTGAAATTGAAGAAAACATATATTGGTACACAGATTCGGGTTGTTTGAAAAAAATTGTATCAAACCTATTATCCAACGCATTTAAATATACGCCTGTGGGCGGCGAAGTGAAAGTGTCGGTTTACACCGAAGATAATAACTTAAAAATAGTGGTGTACAATACCGGGCGCGGAATTGAAGCTAACAAAATCGATAAACTTTTCAGTCGATATCGGATTTTAGAAGATACGAATGTTAATGCAAACAATCAGATGACAGCGCGCCACGGATTAGGTTTGCACATCAGCAACAGCATGGCGAAACTTTTGCAAGGAAATATTGAGGTGAAAAGTGAAGTTGATAAATACACTCAATTTGCAGTTACTTTACCAAATCTTTCATCGGAAATCAAAACTACAGATCCGCTTATCGACAAGGATGAAGAGATTGATATCGAGGAAGAAAAACAAGAAAAACCGAATGTTGATATAGAGAGATTTAAAACTGATTCGGAATTAATATTAGTGGTTGACGACAATCCGGATATTGTAGAATTGGTAAGTGATGTGCTTTCAAAATATTATTCGGTAAAAGGAGTTTACAGTGCGGTTGAAGCGCTTACATTTCTGAAAGAAGAAACGCCGGCACTTATAATAACCGATATAATGATGCCGGAAATTGATGGTTTGTCATTTACTAAAATAGTACGCGAAGATAGATACAATAAACAAATTCCGATAATTGCCCTCACTGCCAAAATTGGAGAAAAAGACCAAGTGCAAGGATACGATGTTGGTGTGGATGCTTACATAACCAAACCATTTTCATCCGACGTGCTTTTATCCATTGTCAATCGCTTTCTTGTGAATAAAGAAAACATTAAAGAGTATTACGATACGGTCGAAAGTGCCTTTGAGTATAGTCAAGGAAAACTGATACATCAAAAAGATAAAGAATTCATAGAAGAGCTTACTGAAATAATTAATGAAAACATATCAAATACGAAACTCGGACCTGATTTTATTGCCGAAAAAATGAAAATATCTTCGCGCAATCTTTATCGGCAATTGAAAAAGATTTTATCTGTCTCTCCATCCGATTATATTAAGGATTACAAATTGTTTTATGCATCAAAACTTCTTATTACGACTAATCTATCCATCAAGGAAATTATCTATAAAGTAGGGGTTTCCAACAAATCCTATTTCTATAGAGAGTTTGCAAAGAAGTATAATATGTCACCCAAGCAGTACAAAGATTCTCATAAAAAAGAAGACTGAAAATACGCAGGGACATAATAAACATAAATAGTGTCATAATTATACAAACCGTGGCAGATACTGCCTCTGGATGTTTTTTGTATCATTTTATATACTTAAAATTGTACTTTCAAATTTCAATTAATATAAAAATAGATTAAAATTTAACAATTTAAAAATCTAAATCATCATGAACACAAAATTACAATTTCTTAAAAAACTGGTAATTGCAATTGTATGTATTCTACCTATTTCTGTTTTCGGACAGGTAGTAGAGATTAGTACAGAAACGCAACTTAGAGCAATAGCAAATGATCTGGCAGGTGATTACAAACTTGCAAACGACATTACATTAACTTCAGATTGGACTCCGATTGGAGATGAACAAAATCGTTTTACAGGAACTTTTGACGGAAACGGAAAAACAATTTACGCACTTAAATTCGTTGACACATCCAGAGATGGAGCTGGGTTTATAGGTGTGTCGGAAGGAGCCATTGTCGAAAATTTGAGATTAGTTGGCGCTCATATTCATGGAGGACAAGATGCCGGCGGTATTGTTGGACGTGCTTATGCGCCTACAACAATTGAAAAATGTTATACTTCCGGAGTTTTCTTGGGTTACGACCACGTTGGAGCTATTGTTGGCGGAACGAAACAATCAGATTCAGATGGTGATATTAGCTCAATTACAGATTGTTTTTCTACAGCCTTAGTGAAAAGTACCAGTTGGCAAGCCGGCGGTATTATTGGAACTACGGTGAATGTTGAAATTCTCAACACATATTTTGCCGGAGTTGCAACTTGCTCTTCGGGACGTACAGGGGGTATTGCAGCATTGGCTGATGGAGGAACTACAAAAATCGAAAAATCAGTTTCCGTTGCTCCTTATTTGGAAGGAGACGAAGCTAACCGAGTGTTTGGTAATGCAAATGGATATACGGTATCCTTGTATAATAATTACTCTTGGGAAGGAACGAAAGTATTTGTTAAAGATGAATTATATGTGGATGGCGAAAGCAATTCGGCAGGAGTTGATGGAGAACATAAAACTCTTTCAGAGCTTAAATCTGCAGCATTTTATAATACGACACTTGCTTGGAGCAATACTATCTGGAAAATACAAGAAGGAAAATTCCCTGTTTTTGCAGATCAAACATATCCATTAAATGGAGATGCTATTTATTTTGATGCATTTCCTGAAAGAGCTCTTCCCGGAAATACTCATGCAGCAAATGTGATTTCTTCGTTGGGAAGAACTGTTTCTTGTACAAGTTCCGATCCTTTAGTGGCTTCTATTACAGCTGACGGATTAGTCTCATTCCATAAAAACGGTAATACCGTTCTTACGTTTACAACCACAGGAGATGATTATTCGAACGGCGCAACAGTTACATATAACTTAACTGTACAAGGTATATCCTACAATATTTCTACAGAACAAGATCTAATCAATATTAAATACGATTTGGAAGGCGAGTTTACGCTGACAAGCAATATCACGCTTACTAAAAATTGGACACCTATCGGAACTTTCAAAGGTAAATTGAATGGAAACGGAAAAATAATTTATGGATTGAAAGTTGACGATAAGAGCAATCGTAATAAAGGACTTTTCAGTGAAACAGAAGGAGCTGAAATTACAAAATTAGGTATTGAAAAAGCTTATGTTGTAGGTAACGAAGATGTTGGTGCCATCGTTGGTAATATGAAAGGTGGTTTGATTGACCAATGTTATGTCGCTGATTCTTATATCGAAGGTCGCGACCACGTTGGCTCTCTTGTTGGGGCAATGCGCGCTTATGATCTGGTTATAACGCCTGCCGACCCGGATAATAATATCGAAGAAGTAAAAGAGAAAAAATATGCTACTGTCAAAAATTCTCACGCCGGAGCTAATGTGTATTCAAGAGAATTTCAAGCCGGTGGTGTTGTTGGAATTATTTGTGGTGGAACGATCGAAAAGTGTTATTTCTCAGGCGAAGTAGAATCGCTCAAAGGGCGTGCAGCCGGAATTGTTTCGCTGGTTGATAGCGATGACAATGGAGAAATAAAAAACAATATTAACTTAGCTGTTGCAGGATATTGCAGCGAAGGAACTTATCGTATTGGAGACTGGGGAGGACATAGTCCGGAAGGAAACTACAATGTTAAATTTACAAATAACTGGTCGAAAGAGCAATCTTATTTTGGTACAGATGCTAAAAATTCAGCTGTTCAAGATGGTCAAAAAGATGATAACAGAAATGGTGGAAGTTTGACAAACGATAATAATTCACGTACACAAAGTTTTTATACAGCAACATTAGGATGGGATTTTACGAATACATGGAAATTTATTACCGGAACAGAAGGTAAAATATATCCTGTTTTAGCTTGGCAAACAACGCCACTTACTTCGAATGTTTATGGAATACCAGCCCTTCCTTATTTAACTTGGTATCCGAATTCGATGGAAGCAATTGACCTGAAAAAAATTATTCCAACAACAGGACAAACAATAAACTTCTCTCTAACTTCAGGAAATAATCTGGTTGATTTAGATGGCTCTTGGTTGTATGTTACAGAAAGTACTTTGACACAAGGAGGAATTGCAACTATCGCAATAAGTTCAGATGCCAGCCTGTCATCTTTATTGACAGTAGATAAATCAAAATTTGAAGTTGAAGTTGTGTTGCGCGATGCTTATACTGAGATTGCAACTGTAGATGCTTTCTTGAAAATAAATCAAAAACTATTCGGTAAATTTAAATTAACAAACAATATCAATTTAGCGGGTGTTAATTTTGAAGGCTTTGGATCGTCATCCACACCATTTACCGGCGAATTTGATGGAAATGGTTTTATTGTAGAAAATGCAATTGTAAAAACCGGTGGTAATAACAATAAAGGTCTTTTCAATGCTACTGATGGAGCAACAATTAAGAAATTAGGTGTTGTGAACATTAAATTTGAAGGATTGTCAACAAGCAAAGGCGATAATATCGGAGGATTAGTAGGTTCTTGTAAAAACACGACTATCGAAGAATGTTATGTGACAGGAGAAGTTACCGGAAATGACCACGTAGGTGGATTTGTTGGAGGAAATAGTGATAATGTAACGATTAAAAATTCGTATGCAAATGTTTCTATTACAGCAGGACAGCAAGTTGGTGGATTCTTTGGAGTAACAGCCGGTTCGGTTTCTATCGAAAATAGTTATTTCACAGGAGATTTGGCTACGACTTCTCGTGGATGGTCAGGCGGATTTATTGGTTTGATCGACAGACAAGGAACAATTGAAATGTCAGGATGCGTATCTATTGGAAATATTGCAAGTGCAGAAGTTGCAGGTTACCATATTGCCGGAAACATGAAAGATGGTGATGTAGAGAGAGGCACGGTTTCTAAATTTGTTAATAATCTGTACAACATTGACGCAGTATTTAATACAAACGGAAATCAATGGGTATTGCCGGCTGTTGTTGGAGGTGTTACAGAAGAGGCAACTCCAATTCTTCCGGATAACTTAAAAAAGAAAGTAAGTTATACTAATATTGGTTGGGACTTTAACGACGTTTGGACAATTGAAGAAGGCGCTTCTTATCCAACATTGAAAAATGTAGGAAACAAACCATCAGGACTTGAAAGCATCACAAATAATATAAATAAATATTCTGTTTATTCTCAAAATAATAATATCTATGTGTTGGGAGTCGAAAATGAAGCAGATGTGATTGTTTACAATGTTAACGGACAAGTTGTATCTATGTCGCGTATAGCAAGTAACACAGGAATCCCTGTTTCGGCTAAAGGCTTGTATTTATTAAGAATTACAGAAAACGGACTTACGTCATCTGCAAAAGTCCTTTGCAAATAACCCGGGAAAAGATTAATTAGTTTTTAGATTGTGTTGAGAGAGGCATTATGGTAGCAAAAGGCTACCATAATGAGGCTCTTATTGCAAAGATTCAGAAAGCAAAACTATAGCAAAGCAAATAAATTCGACAGTTTTTAAAGTTACAAAATAAATATACGTATGAAAAAAATAAAATGCTTGGGCTTTTTACTCTTTATGCTGTTTTTCAATTCGTTGGCGGCACAAACGGTAAGTGTTACCGGTCGTGTTACCGACGAAAAAGGTGAGCTGATGATAGGAGTTACCATAATGGAAAAAGGAAGTGCCAATGGTTCGATGACCGATGTTAACGGAACTTATAATATTAAGCTGTCTTCAAAAGATGCTGTGTTAGTAGCTACTTATATCGGATACGAAACTCAAGAAAGAAAAGTAACGGGTACCGTTATCGACTTTGCTCTAAAAGAAACGGTAAATATGCTTGACGAAGTTCAAGTTGTAGGATATGGAACACAAAGACGTATTTCTGTTGTAGGAGCTCAATCTTCCATTAAAATGGAACACGTGAAAGCTCCGGTAGCGAATATAAGCAACGTGTTAGCAGGTCGTGTTTCTGGTTTAGTTGCTGTGCAGCGTAGCGGATTACCAGGGCAGGATGATTCAGATATTTGGATTCGAGGTATCTCGTCCATGACAAATACTAATCAAGGACCGTTGGTGTTGGTCGATGGTATCGAACGTGATTATAAACAATTAGATCCGGAAGATATTGAATCGGTTACAGTTTTGAAAGATGCTTCTTCTACTGCGGTTTATGGAGTTCGAGGAGGAAATGGTGTAATTATAATCACGACAAAGCCGGGAGTTGTAAGCGAGCCCAGATTTACTGTTGATTATTACGAAGGGATGACCATGTTGACTAAAGTTCCTAAATTAGCTAATGCCTATCAATATATGAATGCGGCTAATGAAGCTTACAAAAATAGTGAAGGGAAATTGTTGTATTCAGATCAATATATCGAAAATACCAGGATGGCAAATGGACTCATTCCTCATAATGGAGATCCTACGATCAATAAATATCTTTATCCGGATGTGGATTGGATGGACGCTTTGTATAACAAATTTGGACGCAATCGTCGTGCAAATATGAATATACGAGGAGGAGCGCCTAACGCTTCCTATTATGTGTCTCTTTCATACTACGATGAAAAAGGACTCACAAAAACAGATCCGAATCAATTATATAGTACAGAAATCAGTTATAATAGATATAATTTTCTTACTAACGTTAACTTAAAAGCTACAAAAAAGACAACGGTAGATATTGGCGTGAACGGTTATTTTTCAGGCTCTAATTATCCTCTTTTAAAAGATGCAAACAATCAGTCCGGACTGGATTATATCTTTGGAAAAGCAATGAATATTAATCCCGTGCTCTATCCTTTAGAATATGCTGATGGAAGGAATCCCGGTTCCAGTAAGCATCAAAATGAATTAGATAATCCTTATGGTGAATTAACTAAACGAGGATACAAAAATGAATATGAAACACAAGTGAACTCTAACTTGAAGGTAATACAGGATTTAGATTTTTGGGATTGGAGTAAAGGACTTAAAGCACATGCGTTGATTGCTTTTGACGTAAAAGACAATCAAACCGTAGGCTATAAAGTAAACGAGGGAAATAGAATTGCTTCGTGGAAACCGGCAGGAACGACAACCGACGGAGTTTGGAACTCCGATGCTCTCGATGCTGATGGAAATGTTGTTTTACAGGAAATGAACACCGGAGTTTCCACAATAAATGTTGGATCCGACCGTAGTTCTTATCGTACGATGTATGCCGAGGCTGCATTAAACTACAATCGAATGTTCGATGGAGTACATAATGTTACCGGACTTGTTTTGTTAAATATGCGAAACTATCGTGACCCAAATCATGGAGATATGTATAAGGTTTTGCCATATAAACAATTAGGGCTTTCTTCGCGTTTGACATATTCTTACGACGACCGCTATTTTGCAGAAGTAAATGCGGGTTATACCGGTTCTGAAAACTTTTCTCCAGGAAATCGTATGGGCTTTTTCCCCGCAGCAGCAATTGGATGGGTACCTTCTAATGAAACTTTTTGGGAGAATGTGTCGCAAGTTATTCCATATTTAAAAATTCGATATTCTAATGGTGTGGTAGGAAATGACGTATTGGATAACGATACTCGCTTTGGATTTGAAACTGCAATAACAGGTAAAAATGGATATTCCATCTATGGAACTTCCGGTACAGTTTCAAACGGTATTGGCATTAATAAGTACGGTTATCAGGCACGCTGGTCAACCATACATAAACAAGACCTTGGTTTAGAAATAAATTTTTTGAATAACGATTTATCCTTTGTTTTTGATGTGTTTAAAGAAAAGCGCAACAATATATATGTAACGCGCGAAAATCTACCCGGTTATGCAGGTTTTGCCGTTAGTCCGGCTGGAAATATCGGAGTAGTCGAGAACAAAGGTTTCGAAGCCTCTTTTAATTACAACCACCAATTTGGAAAAAACTTATTCGTTTCTCTACAAGGTAACTTTACAATGAACGAAGATGTAGTTTTGGAGGATGGAAAAACAATTTACGAATACAAATGGAGGAACTCTGTAGGACACAATGTACTTGCTCGTTTCGGTTATATTGCCGAAGGCTTGTTTGAAAGCGAACAGGAAATTATCGAAAGAGGCATCACTCAATTTGGTGAAACTACTCCCGGACAATTGACAAAACCGGGCGATATTAAATACAAAGACCTTAATGGAGACGGTCATATCGACGATAATGATTTATCGGTAATTGGTCATGGTGATGTGCCTAAGTATTATTTTGGTTTTGGAGGTGATGTTCGCTATAAAAACATCGGTTTAGGACTTTTGTTTCAAGGAACAGCAGGAGCCGATCGAGCATTAAATGGTTCGGGCGTTTATCCTTTTACAAGTTCTTCCGGCGGCGGAACTGTCTATGCAAACATTACCGACCGTTGGGATTCAAATAACCCAAGTAACGACAATGTTTTTTATCCTCGTCTAGCATGGTCGGATGCAGATAAATCAAACGAAAATAACTTTGTAACCAGTACTTGGTGGCAAAAAGATATGAGTTTCCTTCGTTTGAAGCAATTTACCGTATCTTATTATTTCCCCAAATCTTGGTCTGAAAAAATATTTATAAAAGGAGGTCGCTTCTATCTTATGGGCTCAAATGTGTTTACATGGAGTTCTTTCAAACTATGGGATCCTGAATTAAATACCAATAACGGTGTAAAATATCCAAATGTTACAGCCTATTCTATAGGGGTTAATTTTGATTTCTAATAAAATTTTCAAAATACTACGAACATTATGAAAAGAACGATAAAAAATATATTTTTGGTTTTAATACTTGTATTCGCAGTGTCATGCGAAGACTATTTTGACACCGTACCAAAAGAAACTCTATCGCTCGAAAAAGTTTTTTCGAGTAGGATATTGGCTTTAGAATGGTTGTCGAATGTATATTCTTATTTGCCTGATGAGTCAGAGCAAAATTATACTGGCGGAGGCGATGAAACGAAAGGTATTTGGACACCAGCCAGCATTGAAGGCTACTTGCCATGGGAACATTGTAATTCACATTACGTGAACAATGGAACTCTGACGCCATCTACCGGCTATGCGAAAAATATGTGGAAAGCATATTATCGTGGCATTCAAAAAGCGAATATCTATATGCAGCGAATTGATCAATGCCCTGATATGGACTTGAATACAAAACAAAGAACTAAAGCGGAAGCAAAAGCTTTACGTTCCATCTATTATTTTAATTTATTTAAAATATATGGACCTTTTGTCAATGTAGAAGACGCTATTTTTGACAATGAAGCAGATGTGAGTACGATGTTACTACCTAGGAGTTCTGTTGATGAGTGTGTTGCCTATATTACGGATGAATTTGATACGATTCTTGAAGATAATTATTTGTTTTCTAATTTTGATACAGAAGGAGTATTCAATTCACAATTTGCCGGAAATATAACCAAAGAAACTGTAGAGGCAATTCGCTCTCAGGTGTTGTTGTATGCTGCAAGTGAATTGTTTAACGGTGATTCTTATTATAAAGGCTTAGTTGACTCAGAAGGGAAACAATTGTTTCCTCAATCGCGTGATGATGAAAAATGGCGGAAAGCAAAAAAAGCAGCTAAAGATTTTATAGATAATCATTTCTATTTTCAATTAGTTTTCAGAGATAAAGAAGGGAAACAAGCATCGACTATAGAATCATCTTGTCCGTATTATTCTGTTAGTGAATCTTTTCTTGGACGCCAAACAAACGAAGAAATGATTTTCTTTAGTACAAGAAACGGATGGAATATGTATTATTACATGAAGCCTCGACACGATAAAGTTCAAGATGCACAAAACGGAGGTGGAGCGCTTTCTCCTTCTCTTCAAATGCTTGATTTGTTTTTCACTCGAAATGGGCTTCGCATTGAAAACGATCCCGAGTATTATTCATACACAAATGAAGAGGTGGATGCTTTGTCGGCACGTCAAATGACCAGTGTAGATACATATAAAGATATGTATTCGGGATACACTTATTTTACGCCTACTGCATCAACTCGGATTATGAAGCAGTTTTATAATCGGGAGCCGAGATTTTACATCGCCTTTACATTTCAAAATCGCAGATGGGATTTTGATGATTCAAAAACATATTATTCAGATTTTTCCTACAACGGAAATTCAGGTCCGAATATTACAACACACGACTATCCGAAATCAGGAGTCCTAGCTCGTAAAAAACTTCATAAATCGGGAGATGTTCCCTACAATATTTTCATTCGTTTGTCGGAAATATATTTGAATTATGCTGAAGCTTGTGCGGAATTAGGTGAATATCAAGAGGCTATAGATTATGTTAATATTATACGCGCTCGTGCCGGTGTTGCTGAATATGGACTTGATGGAGACGTTTCTTTAGGGATTCGTGGAGAAACAAGGATTTCTCTTTCTTCAAGTGATGTGTTGAAGGCTGTTCGTCGCGAAAGATTAGTTGAGTTAGCTTATGAAAATCAGCATTACTTTGATGTTCGTCGCTGGGGAGTTGCCGGAATGGCACAAGGTGATGGTTGGATTTATCCGACTTGGCATCAAGGTGGTGAAGGAGGTGAAATGAAAGGATTTGATGTATCTATTGATATGGCAAAAGCGGAAAATCCAATGTCCTTTTATAAGCGGAAAACGTGGGAAACTCGTATTTTTTCAGAACGTATGAGATTGTTCCCTATACCTCAAGAGGAAATTAATGTTAATAAAAAAATTGTCCAAAATACAGGTTGGGCATCTCAAAATTAAATATAATAAACAACAAGAAGAGATTTAAAAAATATTAATAATCTCTTCTTG
>DAIOHI010000016.1:0-16734 GCA_036744815.1 Paludibacteraceae bacterium | reverse complement strand
ACACATCAGGTTCATTTTATGCTGGGAAATCGTTCCTACGACTTGCATCATCCGAACAGAGTTGGGATGTATTTGTTGAACAATATTCTTGGAGGACAAGGAATGAACAGCCTGCTGAATTTATCGCTGCGCGAGAAACATGGATTGGTTTATCAAGTTGAATCGAATTATCAAGGGCTGACCGACACCGGCATGTGGAACGTTTATTTCGGTTGCGATCACGAAAGTGCAAATCGCTGTGAGCAATTGGTTCATAAAGAATTAAAAAAACTTCGGGAACAAAAAATGCCCGATAATTTACTAAAGAAAAGCAAACTTCAACTGATTGGTCAAATGGTTATCGCCAACGAGCAAAAAGAACATCTTGCTCTAAGTTTGGGGAAAAGTTTTCTGCGCTTTGGAAAATTTGATGATTTAGCTACGCTTCGAAAGCGTATTGAAGAAGTTTCTGCCGAGCAAATTCAATCAATTGCAAACGAGATATTTGATCCGACAAAACTATCGACTTTGAAATATATATAAGCTGATTAATTGGGACATTTCGTCTTTTGATTTTGAATTTCCTCCATCATAGAACAGCCCGAACATCCTGAGCAAAAAGAAGAATCCGTCGATTTGCGTTTCACAAAAAAGATTTTGTAGAGCCTCCATCCAACAAATGAAAGCGCTGCAAGACCAAGTAATATGACGATAATTTCTTGCATTCTACTGTTTTTGAAACAACTCTATTGTAACAAATTTATTGACGCTTTTGTTTTAAGCTGCAAGGTTTTTATTTCCATCGTTAAAATACATTAAACACGAAGCTGTTATTGGGATTATGAAATATAATATGACGAATTTTGATAATCAATTACTACTTCCCGTTTCTGAACACTAACTAAACTAATATAAATAACAAACTAACTAAAATCAATTTTTATGAAAAGTATTAAAGGAAGTCAAACCGAGAAAAATTTGCTGACGGCTTTTGCCGGAGAATGTCAAGCACGCACGCGTTACACATTTTTTGCAAGTGTTGCCAAAAAAGAAGGTTTTGAACAAATTTCGGCTATTTTTATGGAAACTGCCGAGCAAGAAAAAGAACATGCTAAAAAGTTTTTCAACTATTTAGAAGGCGGCATGCTTGAAATTACGGCTTCTTATCCAGCCGGAGTAATTGGAACTACTGCCGAAAATTTATTGGCTGCCGCAACGGGCGAACACGAAGAATGGGCGGTAGAATATCCAAAATTTGCTGAAATTGCAGATGCAGAAGGATTTTCAAACATTGCTTCTGCATTTCGCAAAATAGCATCGGTAGAAGCCGAACACGAAAAACGCTATCGTCGCTTATTAGGACATGTTGAAGACGAAACTGTTTTTTCTCGCGAAGAAGAAACTACTTGGCAATGTCGCAACTGCGGATACATTCACACTGGAAAAAATGCTCCAAAAGCATGTCCGGCTTGTGCTCATCCTCAAGCTTTCTTCGAAGAAGAAAAACAAAACTATTAATCGAATTTATTCTAATAAAAAATGCTCTCCGAAATTTCGGAGAGCATTTTTTATTATGTTAAAGATCTATTACTTTTACCACAACCACCCTATTCCATTGATTTTTTTCGTAGGGTTGTTCCTCATCTCCTATTCCTTGGAAACTTATTCTTTGTGGATTTATACTGTATTTTTCTACAAAAATATCATGGATATTCTTCGCGCGTTTTGTCGAAATAGCTTTATTAATATCGCTGGTTCCTGTTGCTTTGTCGCCATATCCGTCCAAACAAATTTTCGCACTCGGGTTTTCTTGTAAAAATTTTACCACGTTAATAAACAAAAGGTCCTGTTCTCTGATTGGCTTCGTTTGTCCTAAATCAAAACGAATTGAAGCTAACGCAAAAGGCAGATTGTCTTTGTTTACGTCGTATTTTTCCGGATTATCTATTCGAATAGTATCCCGCACAATTTCTGTTACGACAGCAACTTTTTCAACAATATCTCTTTCCTGATTTTTTCTATTTTCTCGTCTTTCTTCCTTCGTTTTAATCTTAATGTCGTACAAATTTTTTAATGGTTGATAAGTCTTCTCCTTTTTGAAATTATATACCACAGAAAGTGCTAAAGATAAATTGTTTTCGACAGAGCGATTAGTTAAACGACCATCAAATTTATCCGGAAAAAGAGTTGTTCCTAGTTCAAGTTCCACATCAAAATCCTTATATACATTGTATTTTCCCGCAAGGGCAAAATATCCCGAAAAATTGTTCGTAACAGGACTTCCTTTGTATTCGAATGTTTTAAAGTAACCAAGTCCGAGTGTCGGAATTATATCCCATTTGCGCAGTTGGTTATAACCGAATAATAAATTCATCGCACTAAATTGAAGATCGGCATGAGCATTGATATAACGCAAATAATGACGATATGAACCGTCAGGACGAACAAGAACTTCGTTTCGAACAGGATCATTGTTTCCATAGCTTCCATCGGGCAGAAGATCGGCAATGTAACGCCCCTCAAGAGTGCTGAATCCATTCATGCTATAACCCGAAATTTGCAATCGAGCGCCCCAATATGGAGAAAACCATTTTCCTCCGCTAAGCCTTATAATGGGAGTTAAGCGCTGATTGAAATTCAGATTTTCCGCATCGCTGCTAAACAGTATTTGACTGCCTGCCGATAATCCAATAAACCAATCGTTAACAATACAATCTTCCTTTTCTTTCGTCAGTTCTTCGCTTTGTGCCAACAAGAAGAATGGGATAAATATTGTTGCTATAATAAAAATAATCTTTTTCATATTTTTAGGTGTGGAAATTACTTCCATTTATTTTATTGTTGTTTTTATATTCAGATTATTTAAGCACAGTAAAATTCAACGTCATCGGTTCGTCTGCTGTTCCGTACACAAAATCTTGTTCGAATTGGAATAGATCGGATGTAATGTACATATACTGATTACGTTTATTGTAATACCGAATTTTGATATTTACCTCTTCCTCGGGCGTGCCCTTGATAGTAAGAAAGTAAAGATCGTCAACGATATAGCCAACACCACGGCAGACATCATCATCTGAAAAAGCTGCAAGTTTATCATCCGACTGTGAGTATGATACTAAATAATCGGGCAACTTAACAACCGCTGTCATATTTACCGAATATATCGCATCATTTACTTCCCAAGACGGATCGGGAAAGGTTTTATAAACATCTTCCTCTTCTTTACAAGAATTAGCTATAAGAGCAAAGAACAATCCCAAAAAAATTAACTGTATGTATTTCATATTTTTCATTATCTGATATTGTTAAGTTCGAAGAAACAAACTGTTTTTACAACAGCTTGCTTCTTCGAAAATTTTTGATTATTTATTGTTTCTCTGCTTTGTATGATGTTTTTACTCCATCAACCGTTACCTGAATGATGTAGAGTCCGGTTTCGAAAGCACTAGCGTTTAACGTAATTATATTTACAGGAGCCGAAGCTTTTTGTTTTCCTTGAATCATTATTATTCGTCCTAAAACATCAGAAACCGTAATTTCAATCTCCGAACCAATTTTTGCGTTTACAGAAACATTCAATTGATCGATGAATGGATTAGGATAAACAATCACATTATCTTCTCTCGATCCGAAGTCTAAATGAACCGGATTTTCGATATTTCCTTGAATAGAATTACTTAAATACTTCACATTAGAATATGTAGATGCGACAAACTTGCCGTTACGTTCGAGATCGAAGCGCACCGGAACATTGCTTTCGTCTCCCGATACAGTGATGAAATTCATCGCATTGCCATCGTGAGCAACATAAGTTCCGATACCACGCAGTTCGCCATTGATATAAGCGTGAATTCGATCTTGTTCGTTCAAGTTGTCAGTTGTTGCAACTACAAGCATATTGTCTGAAAAATCGCTGTTTACATATTCTTGTTCAAACATATTATCGACTGCCACTTTAGAACGCTGTACGTTACTCAACGATGCGCTAACCGAAGGATAAGTGAAAGTTACATCTCCATCTGCACTGCGATACAACATATATCCTTTGTTGGCTTCCATATATTTCAGATTTCCAACCCACTCGTTGCGAGAGAACATTGCAAAGGTATTTTGCGATTTAAGAATGTCTCCTTTTTGTGCATCGTAGCCTGCTAAAGCTTCTTTCGCCGTAGTATTTACCGAAGGAAGATAGCCAATGTAATTCCATTGTTGCCCTTTTACGCTAATTGGATTTTCTTTCGTATTAAGAGCTGTACCGGATATACTTAGAACTTGAGCTTGTGATGTATGAAGCATATACATTTTCGTATTATTCAAACCTTTTTCTTTATTCGACAAAGATCCTTTCCAGCCTTTCGATGTTGAATATGAATCAAAATTATCTTTGCTCTTTATCACATCTGCAGATGTCCAAGTTCCCATCGCTAAAGTGTTGTTTGTGCTTGAAAGATTTTCATCAGCCAAGTTAAACGATATCCAGTTCCATCCTTTTGTAAGTGACATATTTTGATAGAAAATTTCTTTTCCGTCGAAAATTATCGGATTATCAACATCACCATAAATTCCATCGTTTTTGAATGTTATTTCGGTGTCAGGTATCGCTTTATAAGTTTTACCTGTACTGGCATCCCACATGCGGAATTCTACTGCTTCACCTTGTTTAGCGTTGCTATAAACGGTCAGCATAGCATACCACATATCGAAAGCTTTGTTGTATGTGCTGGTGGATACTCCGATGCAATTTCCTTTAGTATCAAAGGCTGCCAACATATCTCCTTTATCGGATGAGAATATGTTATTGAAACGCATTTTTCCAAATACATTCATGTTGTATTTATATTGACTTGGATCTACTGACCAATTTGGTTTTTCACCTTTTACGACAAGAGTCAAATTCAATGCTTCCGAAACATTATCTTCATTTGTCAAATAAATTACTTCGTTATAGTTTCCAACATTCAGTCCTTCGTCCACAACAAAAACAATTTCTTCGGATGAACTTGGACTTAAACTTCCGCTTGATGGCGTTACGTCCAACCACGAAGGAATGTTATTTATCGTATAACGTTGGATAGAACCTCCATTATTAACCGCTCTTACAGTAAATTCCATTTCGTCGTACACCGATTTTTCGAGTTTGATTTCTTCTTCGCTCCATTTCACTTGATTGCGATCAATATAAGCGCTCCAAATAATCGGAGAAGCGATAGAGTTGCCGTTCACATCGCGAACATCATCCACCGTGAATGTTATAATGGTTTTTGCCACTTTATATTCCGGCTCTTTCAAGTTGATGATTAAAGCGTCGTTGTTCACAACAAAATCGAATTCGAGATCTGAAACCGGACCGAAGTCTTTCAACGGAGCAATGTCTTTCGACTTAGCAAGCTCTTCGGTAGAACCTACAATAACGAAAGAATCTGTTTCCGGATTCGGTCCACTGGCAATACGCATATCGTTTTTAGTAAACTCAAGGTATTTGATGCCTTGATATTCAATATACATATCGAAAGGATAATAGTGAACCAATCCTAATTCTTCGCCGCTTAGCTTTACATTGTTATTTTCGCTAACAATACGTTCGCTGCGATACAATTCCCAAAAACGAAGATCATCAAAAGCTCCTTTAAAATAATTATCCACTTTGAGAGCTTGAGGAGCGCTTTCGGTGTACCAACCACGAGCTCCAAGGAACATATAGGTAGAACTAACAGCTCCTACCTTAGACGCGTCAATGTAGTTAGTCAGATTGCCATCCATGTAAATTTGGGCTCTGCCAATAGTGCGATCAACTGTAAAAGAGAAATGATGCCAATCGTTATCTTGATAGTCGCCTTCAATAATGGTTTTGACAGCATTGTTAATAAAGGCAAGCGAACCGTTTTGGTCAAATCCTACAGAGAAATAATTCTTGGAACCGCCAGCATCCGTTCCATCACCATTTCCGTTAGAGAACATAGTGGCGTTCACTTGTTTTTCGTCAGCCTTAAACCAAAATTCGAAAGTATAATCCATTTCTGAAGTTACAGCATGCGATCCGGCACTTATTCGAGCGTAATTTGATCCATTTGTCGCCAAGGCATAACCATCAGGCATAGACCACAAGCAACCGCTCATAAGCATACTTGCTCCGCGCGCTTTGTCTTCGCAGATAGTGCCTTTCCCTTCATCCATCATGTAATAAGCTAATAATCCGGCTTCGTTACCTGAAAGTTGGGCTAAGCTGTTCAACTTAATATTATCTTCAGACAATGCTTTTTCCCAAATACGCAGATTGTGCATTTTTCCTTGATAGAAATTACCATTTTGAGCAATACTTTTTCCTAACAAGAAATTACCAATTGCATTGTAGGAACCAATTCCTACCGTTTTACCGGCAATTATTGGGCTGAAGTTGTAATATGCTGTCAGTTGATCTGTCGCCGCCTTGTAAGTGACAGCCACATGAGCCCAAGAGCCTTGATCATATACGTAAGCATCACTCGTTACAGTTTCGCTTCCAATTTTTACTTGTAATTTTTGGTCAGCTGTAATAGAAACTTCGAAAGATTCGTTTACGTTTCCGTGGCTGAATAATGTAGCATTATGCAGTTGATCTGCTTGAATCCACATTTCCACAGTAATGTCTTTTCCTGATAAATTCTTTTCGAATTCTGTTTCCATGAAATCGCTGATTCCATCGAAACGAACTGATACGGAATGATCGGAAATCGAACCATTGCGCACACCGCGTACTTGGAAGTTGTTGTCAGTAAGTAAACCTTCAGCTATTGGTTCGTTGAAATTCAATCGAATTTCGTCGTTTATTGTCAAAATTCCGTTAGCCGGTTGCACACTTCCGAACAATCGCGGACGATACATATCTTTAATCCCGCTTCGTATTTCGGATGCATTTTCAATCTCTTCATTATTAATCAAACAAACACTTACTGCACGCAAATCGTAACGTTGATCCGACATATCGTCCATAAAGAAACGATAAGGAATTTTTCCAGCATTAGCAGGATCAATCATTTCTGCGTTCAAACCATTTTTAAGAGCGGAATCGAACAAAGTGCTGTCGTTATAATAATTCATTAAGGTCGTCCATTCTTCATCCGATTGAGATTTTGACTTATACTGTAATTTTATCCAACCGAAGTTATCATAATTCACATCAAATTCATCTATAACAACATCCATGTAGTGTTTTTTCACTCCATTTTCAACGATAGACGACAGTCGTGTGTTATAAGTCCAATTGTCAGTCGGCTTTTTAATATTCACTTTAGTACAAGAAGGGATAAAGTGAACCGAGAAAGTTACTGTATCTGATATTACATCCAAGAAACTTGTTGGGTCAGCCTGGCATTGCGATTGTAGAGATAATTTCAGGTTATCGTAATTAAGAACCGCACCTTTACCAATTTCGAGCGTTTTCACCATAGTTTCGCCTGCAGGAACTAAAAATGCACGTCCATTTCCGATCGCTCCACCATCAATACTGAATCTTGCTCCATTTGGATTTGCAGCATCAACAACCATTAAATCGAAGTAAACATCCTCCTGAGCCTCTGAATTATTTCGCAAATAGAGTTGTAATTTTGCCGTTTCTCCGGAAGGTACGTTTTCGATGAATTTTTTCGGCATATCAATTTCCGGTTTTTCGAGCTGCATAGTAGCCACGCTAATCAAAGTTCCCGGTTCGTAATATTTAGAAACATAAGCACCTTCGTAGGGACAAGATGTCACACCAGCTTGCGTTTTAAATATGAAAGACGAGTAATAATCTTTTTCTTTCAAGTCACCCGATTCGACCGCAGCTCCATGATTACTTCCTTCGTATTCTTCCTGTTTTTGTTTCCATCCTTTTTCGCGACATACGTCAACACTAATATAATCGTCATCTCCTTCTTCGGCAAGAACAAATCCTTTACTATGCGATGCTTCTTCTTCGGATGAGAACGTTCCTCCGTGTCTGGTTTCAAGATTTTCTTCGAAAGCAAGCATAACCACAGCACCAAAAACGGTTGTTTTAAAGTCGTTGGCAATTTTACCTCCTACCATTATACTGAAAGAACTTTCGTGAGAGATCCCTGTTGAATATGTTTCGCTATATTCTATAGGAGAACCTGCATGGAAAGAATAG
Source organism: Paludibacteraceae bacterium (assembly GCA_036744815.1). GTDB lineage: Bacteria > Bacteroidota > Bacteroidia > Bacteroidales > Paludibacteraceae > H1. Next base: position 8,624 of record DAIOHI010000016.1, on the reverse strand, counting down.
TTTTGCAACAATTCTGCTTCAGCTTTTGCTTTTTCATTATCAGCCATCCGGTTAATCCAATTTTGAATTGATTGATTCAAATGCAGGATTTCATCACTAATGGATTTTGTTGTTCCTTTTTTATAGATCACTTTATAACTAGGACCATCGAAAACATCATTTGCTGTTCCATTTTGAATGTTTTTTATACTTGGATCGGTATTGCTTTTTCCAAAATGCTCGCTATCTTTACTAAAATAGGAAAGATATAGAACCGAATCGTTATCTTCAGCAAGTTGATATGCTTGGCTTTCTGATAATAGTCCTGGAGCGATCAGTTTATAATTTCGCAGATTTTCCAATTCAGGAATCAATCTTTGCTCAATATGAATTTGAGGATAAGCAAACAAAGTTTTATATTTTTGAGAAACTCCCAAACCTCCGTGCTGAACTAATATCCAGTCTTTATTAAAATCGGTATAAACCTTCGTATAATCTCCTCCGTTAGCCAGATAATCGTCTTTCGACACAAAGGTCACGTTATTGGTTGTACTTACAGACACATTGGTCGAATAACCAATATAAACATCCGCATTAGCTCCAACGTACAGCGGATCGTCACTTGTTTGGAAACGCTGACTTATCGTTGTAGTTTTCGTTTCGGTATCTTGTCCTTCATACTCTTCTTCATGCTTGATTCCAATGGTCATGCCTGTACCAACATCCACATTCTCAGTAATAGTACCGGCTCCAACTCCAGCAAAAGTAACCACTTTCTGTTTTACTCCTGTAGTAAAATCTTCTGATCCGGATTGAGTTACAGAACCCGTATAAGTCGAAGATTCAGTAAATGAAGAACCTTTTTCCAAATAAGAATAACTATTTGAACCCGGAGGATCTCTCAATACGGTCAAAACACGGTCTGGTCCTTCTGTAACGAAATCTGAACCTGTTTTTAAGAATCCTATAACATAAGCCTCTCCATTTGTAAAATTACTTGGGTAAGTCCATGGAATAGTTGTCGCGTTAGCCTCATTGCCATAAGTTAATGTTGCTGCCATTTGACGTACTGCAGAAGTTAACTCCGGATCTCCAGCTTTGAAAGAGAATGTAACAAAACCTTTCTCATTTACTTCTACCTGCATACTTTTATCTGAATTTGCCGCAATTTCATTATTAAACAAAATTTTAGCATCCTGAGTAGGCACTTCATCTACACCTAATGAAGTAAGTCCATTTGAGTCGTATCGAATATATTTTTCAAAAACATCCGCTTTGTAATTATAATTGGCATGTTGAACAAACACCGGTTTACCCAAAGCATATTGTCCATTCAAATACAGAGGAATAGTATCTATATCTCCCAATATATTATTGATCGTCGTGCTATCCGTTCCAAAATAATTGAGAATCTCTCCCTTATCGTTTATTTGGCGGATGCGGAGTTCGGGCGCATATCGTTTAATAAATTTTTGAGATGCGTGATAATGTACGGTATCGGAATAATTTTCCGTTCTGCTTGGTTCTTTATCTGTTTCCGGAATTGTTTCCGAATACTCGTAAAGCTCCGAATTAAGAGAGAATTTTTGTGTCAAATTCAACGTTTCTCCCGATCCCGGAATATTTTCATGTCCCGGAGCTTTGACCGTCACTGTAAATACTTCCGGTATTACATAAGCAACAAATTCTCCTGTTGTATCATTTGGGAAAATAGTTACTTTGTTTTCCTTATATTCAACAAGATTTGTATGAGCCTTTTTCTTATTCGATGGTTTAAAATGAGCTTCTGTCTTTGTTGAAGTGTCGAAGGACAACGTTTGTGTCATTGTGTGAGTCAAGGTTACAGTAACTCCTTTTGCCAAATTATTTTTTGACAAAGAGTGTCCTATTGGATAAGCCTCTTGAACCGTTCCTCCGGCTACACGTCCAATATATTTTACAAGGGTACTGTCTTTCAAGTCCAGTCCAGTTACAGCATCTTGATAGTTCAAATCCTGTCCATATTGGTTAGGGATCCTTCCCTCATTTTCAAATACGTGTCCTGCTTTTGATGCTTTTACCTCATGAGTGCCAACAGGAACAGATATTTCAAATTTTCCATCCGCAGCACTAACTTTAGGCATACCGTTATTTTCCAAAGCCATCTTCCCATCAATATAGAAATTAACACCTTGAACGGGAATTATAGAATTGGAATAGGTAACTTTTCCCGATACTTTAAATGAGGATTTATCAATAAAGTTTACTGTATGACTTTGAGAACCGGGACCGATATTACGAATTTCGACTTCTGGTTCGAAAGTATGAATACCCATTTTAGGCATTATCTGATAAGGCGTACTATTTCCGATATAAGGAATAGCACGTACGGAATATGATCCGTCGGCTAATGTTACTCCGCGGTAACCCAACAAAGTATTTGAAGGATTCTCTGCTAAATTGCTTGTTATGGAAGCGGTATGAACCTTACCATGATTGGCATTGTAATTACTTCCTTTGTATGATAAATCGAAAAAATCAGTAGCTGTCGCAAAATTAAAATTCCAATATCCAATCAAGTTCGACTCACCTCCTGTCAAATAGCGGCTATAGTCACGCTTGATGACATCCGCTGTAAGAATAGAATTCCAAATCCTAACTTCGTCAATTATTCCTGTAAAATTACCACCTCCGAATTGTAATAAATCACTTGTTCCTGTAAGAGCTACGTTAAGTGATTTTTCAGATACAAGAACGGCATTTACATAGATAAGCAATTTGTTTCCGGTATAAACACCCGTCAGATGAACAAAATCACGACTCAATTGAGCTTCAGCGACCGTCAAATTGGTAGAAAGTATTTGATTACCGACTTTGAAATAAAATTTTTCATTATCAATACCGAGTTCATACATTCCCGGTTTCGAAATGATTTTTTGTCCGCTAGAGCTTCCATTATTAACATGTACCCAAGCTTGAATGGTGATCGAATCCGTTACTGTCTTCAAGAACTCAGGATTAGAAACTATAGCACTATCTCCGGCGGCATTAAACTTCAAACTTTTCCCGGGTATTGTTTCTGTCGTAGTAACATTGATTTCTACATTCTCGACCGCCTGTCCGTCGGAGAAAGTAATACGTCCGTAAATATCTCCCGTTGGAGTACGGAAACCTGTAGTTTCAAGCGGTATAGAATAAAGTACTTCATCGGCACAACGAATAAGACCTGTTACTTGATAATCATAAATAATACCGGGTAAAGAATATATATCATCGTATTTATAATAAGAGGAAGCTTTTGATCCCTCTATTTTCCCTATTTGCTTAAAATCATTTCCAGAGCCATGTTCTTTTCTTAATACAATGAATTCATTTATCGTGTTTCCGTCAGATGTCCATTCCAACTCAATTCGATCTGAAAAATATCCAAGTGATGCATTTAATGTTTTCAGAGCTCCCATTTCTATTGGAGTTACTGATTCGGTATACATCGGATCGGCTTTTTGATAAGCTGCAGAGCCGGGCTGAACAAATACTTCATAACGATACTTATTACACATTATGAATAAGTCGTCGGTGTACCTTCCTTGATTTTGGGATATACTTAAGGAGTCCTTAGGAACTTCAATTAATTCTTTGGAGCCACCCGCAGTAACATTTACTCTATTAATATAAATTTTAGAATTCTTTGACCAAATTCCATTTATCGAATCTGCTAATTCCCAAGCAATGGTAGCTTTTGAACCATTTAATATTGCTGAAGTTTTTACTACAGCCCGATGTTCCATGCTTATGTCAATAGAAGTAGAACTATATTTAGCCCATTGCCAGTTATTATTTGTCCGGCGGACACGGTAATAATAAGTTCCATTTAAATTTAATTCCGAAACATCATCCGTGTATGATTTACTCTCACTTGATCCTATTGCCAAGTTGGATATTAAAATTACAGGATTATTAAAATTAGAATTATCTGACCTTTGAATTTCAAAGTATCCACCCTGATCTCCACTGGTTTTCATGTTCCATGTCAATTTTACTTTTCCTCCTGTCTCTTGTTTTGCGGTCATATCCTTTGGCAGAGGGTAACCTTTTACGGAAGTTGGAGCACTCTTTGTGATAGATTGTTCACTGCCTCCAGCATCGCTTACCTTATATCGAACACTTGTAGTAACATTTCGATCGGTATCTTGTATTGAAACATCATACGAAAAAGAATTACCTGAAAATTCTTTACTTGCCGTACTACCTTCACCATAATATCGATTTGTGCTTCCGACTGTGGATGAAACGGTCCCCGTAAGAGTATAGTAACCTGGATTTGACATTGATAGAGCCGCCTCTACAGAAGGAAAAGTATAATTCTGATTTGAACTAAAGGTTTGGCTTTTGGTTACTTTGTAACCGCCGGCACCCATATTTCCATCTACCGTCAAATATACTTCAGCGTGCAGTTCTTTACCCAACCAATTTCCCGGAATATAGTAACGTATTTCTATAATAGTAGTGCTTCCACTCTTGTTTGCTTCAATACGAGTACGACTGCTACTAGATATGTCTTTCCATCCTTTGCTTCCACGAGTATTATTACCTTCGGCATGATGACCTTTAATCACCTGTATGTCTGCCCAATACCAATCGGCCTCTTTTTGCTCTTTTGTGCCAAATTCAATACAAGTATAGGAAGTTCCATCTACTTTAATTTTTATTGTTGACCCACTATAGTAAAGCCATTCATCATAATTATTATCGTCATAAACAGGTACTTTAAAAGTTATGTATCCTGAATTACGATTATCTTCAAAAAGAATTTGTGAATCATTAATATCACTAGCATTAATTATCCCAATAGAAAGAAAAAAGAAGAGAAAGATACCTAGAACCTTCATCCATAAAAAGGTCTTTTCCCTGTAAAGGCTTATCAATTTATTTTTCATAAAGTATATTTTTTATTTTGTTTACTTAAAAATCAATTTGTTTTATTACTCTGAATCTGAGAGATTCCGGTTTATAGAAATAATCTTTTCTCTCACCCATAATAACACCCCAAGAATAATCTTTTTCTTTTTCGGTAGAAGACCAATAATATTCTCCTGAGGACAAAACAGATGCTCCTGATACTTTGAGTAAACCCGTATTAATTTTTATAAAATTAGTTGAGATCAAAAGCAATTCATTTATGGCAGGAATATACCAACCTGGATGATTTATGTTTACTGCATTAAATGCCGGATAACGCTGAAAATTGGAAGAGATAATGCTTGTTATATTGTTTCGTCCATCCAATTCGTCCACAGCATTAGCTGATATAGAGTCGCTAATGCACCACATAGCTTCACTTTCGCTTAAATGTAAAATACTTCCACTTTCACCTCCTGATTTTGTAAAGATTACAACTCCTTGAGGATTTGTTTCGTTCGGATAAATATCTCCTATAGCATAAGTTCTCGCGGTTTTTTTGAATTTTATTTTAACTTGTCTGTCATCTGTAATCACAGGAATATTAAATGTATATCCATTGGCTATTACCTCTTCTGTTATATCTACGTTGTCTAACTCAATGGTAAGACCAATTTTTGATGCCAGTCCTATTGAAAAAGGTATTTCACCACCAGCCGCTGTTGAAACATCAATGCTATTACTTGTAACATTTTGCTCATTTACAGTTACGAAAACATCGTTCGGTTGAACATTTTCATATAAAATAGAAAAATGTATTTTTTTCTGTGCAAAAACCGCATGTATATAATGCGTTGTATCAATGTCACTAAAAGTATATGAAAAAGGTTGTTTCCGATCTATATTATCAAGCGATATGGCGACGCTATCAACATATATAGTATCGATTCCATATCCGTCGTTAGGAGTTATCGTAAACTGAGCCAAGCCTCCTTCTACTACTGCAATTTTTCCTTTAGGATTAATATTTCCATTGCTTCCTGCCGAAGCATATATCGTGTCATATTTTGCATCTGCGACAAAACTCATTAATTGAGTGATGTTTATCCATGCAGGTTTTCCATTTTCATCAATAGTAAGTACCATTCCATAGGCACCACGAGGCAAAAAACGCCAACCTGAAGCTTCATTTTCATTTTCTACAACATCTTCCCAATATAATATATCTCCCGTTTGAGTTCCGACAGGACGATTAGATAACTTGTTATAATCTCCGTCAAATATGCTTGGTGTATTATATAAACTCTCATAATTTCCGCTAAAACCATAGCTATTAATACTATCCTTGATATTAGGCTTATTACTTAACTCTCTATAATCTTTGTTTTGATGTAGAATCACACTATCCTTTATGTTGGGTAGTTGCGTTAGGTCATTATAATTGCCACTAAAACGGGCTTGGGAAATAGTATCGCCCCATGAAGGGAGCTCTTGTAGATCGAAGTAGCGACCGGTAAAGCCATAGCGTTCTACACTGTCTTTAAATATCGGTTTATTAACAAGATCAGCATATTCACCACTAAAACCATTTTCACCAAAAGTCGGTTTGTTTTTTAAATCGTTATAATCACCCGAAAAACCATATTTAGCAATACTATCGCTAAAATTTGGAAGCGATAAAAGATCACGATAGTTTTTTATTCCGTAACGAGAAACACTGTCGGCGAAGTTATATACCGGTTTGTTCGACAAATCATTATAACTGCCACTAAACAAGTTGGGGAGATTACTTAATTTTGTATAATCGCCCGAAAAACCGTATTTAGTGATACTATCGTTAAACAACGGTTTGTTTATTAAATCATTATAACTGCCCGAGAAACCATTTTCACCTAAAGTGGGTTTGTTTTTTAAGTCTTCGTAATCGCCGCTAAAGCCGTAAGTTCTAATGCTATCAACAATGTGAGGCTTATTGTTCAAATCGCGATAATCGCCACTGAAGTTAAATCCGGCAGGAACATCGCTTAAATCATTAAAAGAAATATTCCCTTTAATTTTATCCGCTGTTTTCGCATGCAATGCGTAAGGAACACTCAACAGTTGAGAAACAGCAGACAAGTTGTAGTTAATCGCATCTAAAGCTATTTCCATCTTAACAAAGTATAGCCCCGTTGACCAATCAATTGTTGAGAAATTTCCTAAAACAGGATTACCTTTTCCTATTTGCAGGGAAAATAATCCATTTTCGTTGGTCGACACTTGATGTGTTTCTTTATAAACCTCCGAACCAGAAGTCGAAGCAGCCAATATACTAATCCGCACTGTTGGTTGACCATGTTTTACCAATTGATTATTTGCATCACGCACTACAGCTTGGTAGCTAATGCTCTCAGGAACTTGAGCATGAAGCGTTATGCAGTTTATCAAGAAAGTAATAAATAAAAAAAGAATAAGTTTTTGTTTCATAAGTTTGATCTTACCATTATTATATTATTAATTGATTTTTTCATTTTTTATCAGTTTGAAATTTTTCAAAAATCCATTTTTACCTGATATTTGTAGTATGTATAATCCAGAAGGAAACTGTTCTGTATTTATTCTATAAATTGCTTTATCTATTTCGTAAGTTCGCATCACTTCGCCGGATATAGCCATAAGTACTGCGCTAAAGTCCGACACATTTTCTTGTGCGAAGGACAATTCCACATAATTTTTTATAAGAGTTGGATATACTTTTAATTCAATATTGCTTGACGGATTCGACGAGTGCGTTTCATCACCCGATAAATATACTTGTTGAACACCTGGAAAAAGGTTCCATCCGTTATTTGAAAAAGGTTCATAAAATACTTGACCAATACTATAACTGATACTGCCGGTAGAGTTACTGATAGAAAAGCCTGAACTGTTTGTGTCTATTTGCCCAAATAGAAAGAAAGGACAAAAAAAGCCTAAAAAAGAAAGTAGAGTTTTCGACATAATTAGATTAGAAGGGTTATTTTATATTTAGTTTTTTAATTACAACGCAAAATATATTATAGAAAAATGCACTTAGTAACGATCAATCTATTGCAACTAGATTTTCGTAAGTTGATTGTTTTCATGTTTTTTAGTTAAACTCAAGATTATATCCTAAAAACATCTCGTAACACTACATGGAGTTTATTAAAACGTGATAAAAAATCGATTAAATCTTTGCTTTCTTGCTTTCTATGAGTTTTTATTCTGATATAATATATTGAGGAGCTATTTATAAATACACTTTGACATAAAAAACTCTTTTTATGCATTGTCGTTTTAGGTTGAAAAGTATATATATATCAGTCCGCAATACAAATTTTATACGATAAACATATAGGCGTTTATACAAATAATACTTGCGGCACATTTATTACAATGATAATTATAGAATATTCTAATTATTGTAATGAATGCCATATTGCAAATATTAAAAGACCATATTATTTAGCAACATTTATTTGTGGACAACGTAGGTGTTTGAGAAACATTTTTGTTTCATTTTCTAGTTTGTCGTCTGTATTATTTGTCCTTTTGTAAAACTTTCGACAAATATAAGTGAATTTTAACCTATATATTTTGTCAATTTATGCATATTTGCATGTAAAAATTGACAAATACACATTTAATCCATGTTTTTAACATTTCTCTTTGTTTTGGAAAGCTAAAGTCACTAAACATAATTATGACAACTTTCCTTTATATCAAAAAAAATATTTGCCTAAAAGATTAGTATAATAGCATATATT